>JANNWQ010000001.1:0-9012 GCA_031408595.1 Acidobacteriota bacterium
TGTAACTAGCACATCATATGTCCGGTTGTAGTAGCAGGTGAAATGTCCGCTTTTAGGGGCGAGGGGTAGAAGATCGTAGCAGGAGATAAAGGAACTGCTATGAGAAAGTACTCTGGAGCCTCGTGGGAGCGAGCGGTTGAAGCGAGAAGAGATCATATTGAGGGCGTATGCGAAGAAGATCAGTTGGATAGAGGCGGCCGAGATCCTGGGGGTGAGCTGTCGGCATTTGCGGCGGGTTCGGGATAAGTACGAGCAGTGGGGCTTCGACGGGCTGCATGACGGACGGATCGGACGGACAAGTCCGAGGCGGATGCCGGTGGCGGTGGTTGAGGAAGTATTGAGACTCTATCGGGATGAGTATTTCGATTTCAGCGTGGTGCATTTTCACGAGAAGCTGTTGGAGAAGCATCAGGTGGCGGTGAGTTATACATGGGTTAAAGCACTGCTGCAGGGATCGGGCCTGGTGGCAAAAGACCGGCCCCGCAAGAAGCATCGAAGGCGGCGAGCGAGAAAGCCGCTTGCGGGCATGATGCTGCACATCGACGGGTCGAAGCACCAGTGGTTCGGCGACGATCGCTGGTTTGACTTGATAGTGATACTGGACGATGCGACGAGCGAGATCTATCACGCCCAGTTGGTGGATGAGGAATCAAGTCGGTCATGTATGGAGGGGCTGCGTGAAGTTATTGAAAAGCAAGGTGTTTTCTGTGCATTGTACTCGGATCGTGCGAGCCATTTTTTCCGCACCCCAAAAGCCGGAGAGCCAGTCGATAAGCAGGCTTTGACCCAGGTCGGCAGAAGTTTGCGGGATCTCGGCATACAGCTCACCCCGGCATATTCTCCTCAGGCCCGCGGCCGCAGTGAGAGAAGCTTCCGCACCTGGCAAGGAAGACTGCCGCAGGAACTGCGAATAAAGAACTTAACAACCCCGGAAGAAGCAAACCGTTTTCTAAAGAGAAGCTATATCGGAGAGTTCAATAAACGGTTCGCCGTCGAGTCTGCCGAACCAAACGAAACGGCATTTGTCCCCTGTAACCGCTCCGATCTCGACCGCGTATTCTCGATCCAGAGTGAGCGGACCGTTAACCGGGACAATACCGTCAAGTTCAACAATATGATCCTACAGATCGACAAACAGGGTTGGCGAAGCTCAATGGAAGGCTGCCGTGTCATCGTCTACCAACACTTCGACGAGACCATCACCATCGGCTACGGACCGCAGCAATTGGGTAAATATTCGGCTGATGGAGAGCCACTAAAACCACCGGCAAAAATTTCAAGCCGGCTTGAAAGAAAGAAGACGTCTCCTTTCTTTCAATTTGAACAAACCGGACATATAACGTGCTAGTTAAACCGGACATCTTCATTTGCTATTAACAGCAAAAATGTAATTTTTTTGTAATGAGCAAACCAGTATGGCGTATTGGTCTGACCAATTGAAAGCTCATCTCGCACCATCCGATGGCCGTACTCTGCTGACGTAGGAGATTCTGCTAAAATCTGTCAAACAACAATGAATATCATTCAGTTATCAATCCCTACGCCATTCTACGTCGGCGACGTAAATGTCTATCTCATAAAAGACGACCCGATAACCCTTATAGATGTCGGGCCAAAGACCGATGTAGCGGCAAAGGCCCTGAGGGAAAAACTGGCCGAGCACGGCGTAAGGTTTTCGGATGTTCGCCGGATCGTCCTAACACACGCTCACGAGGACCATTGCGGATTGGCAAAGCGTGTTCGCGATGAGTCGAAAGATGCCGAAGTGCTGATTCACGAGTGGGAAACCGGCCATTTGTTTGGCAGGCTCGCACACGAGGATCATAAGCAGCTTTTGCTTCGATCGGGTGTGCCGGAGACGGTATTTGACGAGATGCGTGGGCTTTACGAAGAAGTTAGCTTGCTGACGGACTCGCTGGCTTATGGCGACTTCAAACCGCTGACGGATGAGATGGAGCTTGAATTTGACGGCGGTTCGCTAAAAGTTTTGCATACGCCGGGACATACGCCTGGTTCGTGTTCCTTTGTTCGTGAGGCAAATCGTACTCTTATCTGTGGTGACTGCGTTCTAAAACGCATTACCCCCAATCCGATGCTCGCCCCCGACCCGGTGGATCCGACGCGGCGATTTCACTCACTCGCTGAGTACCTGGTTAGTCTCGCCCGCCTCCGCAGTTATTCCCCGACGCTCGCCTACGGCGGTCACGGTGAAGCGGTCACCGATTTCGAAGAGATCTTTCACCGCTATGTCCGTGCCATCGACGAACGCCAAAAACGCGTCATCGCCCTCGTCGGCAAAAACGGTACGACCGCCTACGACCTCGCAAAAAGCCTATTCGCCGATTCCTTCGACCACGGCGTCCACCGCTTCCTGGCGATCTCGGAGTCTATCGCGCATCTTGATTATGCTGAGTCTGAAGGGAAAGTTGGTGTGGAGATGAGTGGTGGGGTTGAGTACTATCGGCCAAATTAATCTCGCTATTTAGTAAAGAGTCAGAATACCGGCTGAGTCTTCTTGCTCTAGCCTCAGAATATCGACAAAGTGGTCGACTAGAATCTGTTCTACGCTGTTCGTTGAACAATTTCCACGCCGGATCCATATTACCTTCGGCGGTCCGCCAAAAAGAGAATAGAACTCGCCGAAGTCCGCGTCCTTTGTGACTAACGTAAATTGCTCCCTTGCCGCAAACTCCCGGATCTCTTCGTCCGGTCGCGTGTCCAGACCAAGAAAGAACACATGATCAGAGTTCGGAAACAGGTTAACTAACCTGCTCACCAGCTTAGGCGATAGGTTCTGATCGAACAGTAGTTTCATGCAGCGACTAGGATCTGCTGTTTTTCTCTGTCGGCGGCATATGCCAAACAAGCGAGAATGTCATCATGAGTCAGATACGGAAAATCTGCCAGTATTTCGTCATTCGACATGCCGGACGCAAGATAGTCGAGGACATCGTATACGGTCATACGCATACCGCGGATGCAAGGCTTGCCTCCGCGTTTACCGGGTTCGATGGTGATGATGTCTTTGTAATTCACAATGAAAACTATACCAGTTTGCTGACCATACAGACGAAGATTTTTCTACACCGACTCATGGCAATGCTGCCTCAAACGAAACGTTCGAGGTCTCGGCCATGTTGCTGATTACTTCAGTTATTTTTGTAATGTCGTCGAAGCCAGGAAGTTGGCGGACGCGTTGCGTGACTTTTGTGTCGATGGTCTCGATGCCTTCGCCGCCGGAGAAGAGCGTGGCACAAAGGTATTCGGTGCGGCGTTTTGCCAGCGAGCCTTGGCCGACAGGTGCCCAGAAATGCTCGGTGACAAAACGCGCGATACGTCGGGCGGTTTGGTTTTTGTTCAGCTCAAGCTTGGCGACGCTCCAGTAGAATTGATTATGTGCAGATTCCTCTTTGATGATCGCGTCGAGGATCGGATTTAGCACCGGATGATTCGTCAGTGCCTTCAGACGTCGATAGCCTTGGGCGGCCTCCATCTCGTGGATCGCTCCGAAGGTCATGTGCGTTGCTGTGAATTTCTTGCCGATCAAATTTGTCAGCGTGGTTAACATGAAAGCATTGGCACGATAGGCTGAGGTGACGGCCTCACGAACCTGCGTCTGCCATTTTTCGTCCGTTTCATAACCGAGTTCGTTAAGAAAGCGATTCATCATCTCGCCGTGGGTGATCTCCTCGACGCCCCAGCGTTCCATGAATTTACTTATGTGCGGATCCTTCCCCGTTGGCGTACGTTGCAACTCACGGTGATACATGTCGGTCAGCGTTTCGACGTCACGCATATAAAACAGTACCGGCACGAACTTTTCATCAAACGGCGTGTCCTTAACTTTGTTCCACGGTATCGACGAGATAAATTCCGGCGTCAACGATCGTTCCTGCCGCTCGTACCAATCCAGAACATCTTTATTTGTCTCGAAGCTCATCTCAGGTAACCGACAACAAAGCACATTTGCCTACACGTATAATTCGCTTTTCTACTAATTGCAGATGCGAAATATCGCGGCGATAATAATATAATCGAAATTATGAAAAAGTTGTATTCCGTTTGTTTCGTAATTATATCCGTAGCGTCAATGGCCGCAGCTCAAGGCGGCAAGCTTACCTTCGATGGTGAACGCCATCTTAAGAATGTCAAACAGCTTACTAACGGTGGCGAGAACGCCGAGGCGTATTTCTCGTCCGACTCGAAGCAGTTGATCTTTCAGTCTAAACGCGACGGACGCGGCTGCGACCAGATCTATCGAATGAACATCGACGGGACTAAGGTCAAGATGGTTTCAAACGGCGACGGCAGGACGACTTGTTCGTACTTTTTCAAGGGCAACAAGCGTGTAATCTATGCCTCGACTCACGGCGGCAAGAAAGAATGTCCGCCGAATCCGGATATGTCTCAGGGCTACGTCTGGGCCGTCTACCCTGACTTTGACCTCTACACATCCACGCCGGATGGAAAGGATATTAAGAAGCTGACCAATTCCCCCGGATACGATGCTGAGGCGACCATCTCGCCGGACGGTAAGAAGATAATCTTCACCAGCGAGCGTAGCGGCGATCTCGAATTGTATTCGATGGACATCGACGGCAAGAACATCAGGCAGCTAACCGACGCGGTCGGTTACGATGGCGGTGCATTCTACTCGCCGGACAGCAAGATGATCGTTTACCGACGTTCGACACCCACGACACCTGCCGAGGTCGCTAGATACAAGAGCCTTCTCGCCCGGCATCTGATCGTGCCGACGACCTTCGAGATCTGGGTGATGAACGCTGATGGCAGCAACAAACGGCAGATCACAAATCTTGCCGGCGGCAGCTTTGCTCCATATTTCACGCCTGACGGAAAGAGAATAATTTTCTGTACGAACTATTTCGCCACCGACCCACGGAAACGCAACTTTGATCTCGCCCTCATCGATCTCGACGGCAAGAACCTCGAACGCGTCACATTCAACGAAACCTTCGACGGCTTCCCAATGTTCTCGCCGAACGGCAAGAAGCTTGTTTTTGCCTCTAATAGGAATGCGGCTAAAGAAGGCGAGACGAACGTGTTTATAGCGGATTGGGTGAAGTAGTTCTTCCCTGCGTCCTCATCGATCTCTGCGTTCAATTAGAATTTTAAACGCAGAGATCGCAATGCTCGCAGAGCAAGACAAGATTCGATTGACGTACTCGTTCTTTGTTTATGAAAAAGCAATTGATAACCAACGTCATCCTTTTATTGTTGCTTGCAACCGGTATCTCCGCCCAATCCACCGACAAAACGGTCGAATCGATCAACAAACGCTACGCCGATACCGCCGAGAAAGTGCGACTTTGCGAAACGGACAACGATCAGGGCGAGTACGGCGAGCTGTTCTTGAATACGCTCACGGTCAACAGCCGCAACCATCAGTGGCGCGCGGTCGGCATATATGGGCAGACGTTCAAGTTCTTTTACAGGGCGGTTGAGAATGACGAAAAGCGTCTTTATCCGGATCAACTAGTTTTCGTTAAGGTCGAGCGGGCCCACTCGAATCGTAAATACGTTGAAGAATATCTTTACTCCGACGCCGGCGTGCTGATGTTCTACTCTCAAAAAGCGGAGAATGATGGCGAGGTTCCGGCCGATCGTCGCGTTTACTTTTCCGGAGCGAAAGCAGTCCGTATTGTCGACGACTCAAGGTCACGTGATCGCCTTACTGCAAAAGACGGTGTGGCCGTAAAGGCGATAAACGCGGAGAGTCTCAAGATCAGTGACATGTTCGTGAGATCGTTAAAGTTGTAGTTCCATTATCGATTTTTCCCAGATTACTTTATGAAATTAATTCTCTTTATCGTCCTGGCTTCCGCACTTCTTTTTTCGTTTGGATGCGGATCAAGCTCGTCGAATAGCAGCAACACTGCGGCTAATTCCGGCAATAACGCAAATACCGAAGGCACGGCGGCAAAAACGCCCGCTGACGGTATGTACCAGAGCAAAGGCGTTGTTACCAAGATCAACAATGAACTCGGCTCTATCGAGATCGATCACGAAAACATTCCCGATCTCATGCCTGCGATGAAGATGGAGTTTACGGTTAAGGATAAAGCGATGCTCAAACCTATCGCCATCGGCGACACCGTCACCTTTACGATCGAATACTCACAAGGCACCGAGAAGATCATTGCCATCGGTAAATAGGCTCATGGCGATCGCTTTCACAAAATTTCACGGATTTGGTAACGATTACATCGTTATCGAGCGCGACGGCATTCCGCCCGAAGTATCGCTTGCCGAACTCGCTAAGGCCATCTGCACCCGCAACACCGGGGCCGGCAGCGATGGCATTGCCGTTCTTCATCGACTCGACACCGGTACGGCCGATTATTTTTGCGAGATCATCAATCCCGATGGCTCGACCGCCGGTTTCTCCGGCAACGGCACTCGCTGTGCGGTCGCGTATCTTCATTACAAAGGCCTCTGGAGCCAGCCGCAATTGAGGCTCGAAACACGCAGCGGTATCAAGACATACGACTTGATTGAACGAAAGGGCGTCGGGAAATTTTGGTTCGAGGCGGAAATTGGAAAACCGCGATTTTCCTCCGATGAAGTGCCGGTCCTTACCGACACACGCCGCGAGGCAGTCGTCAACGAACCTATCCAGACCGACGGTCGTCACTACGCTTTTTCCGCAGTGAATGTCGGCAATCCGGTCGCTTGTATTTTTGTTGAGAATTTCGATTTCGACTGGCGTAGCATCGGACGCTCGCTGGAAACGCACGAGAAGTTTCCCGAACGAGCGAATATCGTCTTCGTAAAGATCGACGATCGTGAAAACATCACCATTCGCATCTGGGAGCGCGGTGCCGGCGAGACCACCGCCTCAGGCACTTGCTCGAGCGCCGCCGCCATTCTCAGCTCGTTCATGCTCAAGACCGAACGCAAAGTAATGGTCCATGCGACAGGCGGCACCACCGACGTCCTTTGGCGCGACGACGACGAAATTGTCATCACCGGCCGCGCCGACCTCTCCTACTCAGGCGAGTGGCCGTAAGAAAAGCACAGGAAATCACCACAGAGACACAGAGGGCACCGAGATTTTTTGAACGACTAGCTTTACGGCATCGTCGTTCTGGGGAAGTTTTTGTGACTTTGACTTGTTTTTCTCAGTGTTCTCTGTGACTCTGTGCTGAATATTTCTTATGGAAGACCCAACTAAACTCGAAAGCTCCGGCAACGAGAACAAGACCGCGATCAAGGCCAACACCACCGGCGATGCTCGCAGTGGTGATTTTGTCGCGGGCACAGTGCTCGCCAGTCGCTATCGCATTATCGGCTTGGTAGGCAAAGGCGGGATGGGCGAGGTCTATAAGGCCGAGGACATCAAGCTTTCGCAGATGGTCGCGCTTAAATTCCTGCCCGACAGCTACCGAGAGGACAGTATCGCCCTCGAACGCTTTCACGGCGAGGTTCGCAATGCCCGGCAGGTCTCGCATGTAAATGTCTGCCGCGTCTTCGACATTGGTGAGATCGATGGGCGGCATTTTTTGTCGATGGAGTTTGTTGATGGCGACGATCTGTCGGAACTTTTGACGCGGGTTGGGCGGTTTACGCACGAAAGGGCGGTCGAGATCTCGCGGCAGCTTTGCGTTGGCCTGGAGGCGATCCACAAAGCAGGCATCCTGCATCGCGATCTCAAACCGGCCAATATAATAATCGACAAAAAGGGCATTGCCCGCATTACCGATTTTGGCATCGCCGCGATCGAGACAGATATCTCCAACGACGAGATACGCTCCGGCACACCTGCGTACATGTCACCCGAGCAGATCTCGGGGAAGGAAGTCACCACACGCAGCGATATCTACGCCCTCGGGCTTGTACTTTACGAGATCTTCACCGGCAAACAAGCTTTCATCGCGGCGACCGTCCCGGAGCTGATCAAAAAGCATCAGACCGAGACGCCGACAAATCCGTCAGAGATCGTCAAGGGAATCGATCCGTTGGTCGAGAGCGTCATTGCCCAGTGCCTCGAAAGGAACCCGAAGGATCGGCCGCAATCGGCCCTCAAGGTCGCGATGGCGTTGCCCGGCGGCAATGCTCTGCAAATTGCTTTGGATGCGGGACAAACGCCCAGCCCCGAGATGGTCGCGGCTTCTCCCAAGAAAGGCGCATTACGTCCAGTCGTCGCCTTTTCTCTGCTCGCTGCCGTGTTTATCAGTTTCGGGCTTCTGATAGTAGTGTCGAGGAATTTCTATCTGCATCGCATCGTGCCCCTCGACAAACCGCCCGAGGTGCTGCGGGAACGCAGCTGGGAACTGACGGAAAAATTTGGCTATTCTGTGGCCGATTCTTATTACGAATTCGCACCTCCAGCCGCGGCCAATTACCTGAATTACCTGAGGGAAACCGATCGATCCCCGGATGCCTGGCAAAAGCTCAAAACTGCTCAGCCGGCGGTCTTAACGTTCTGGTATCGATCGAGCCCCGTGCCTCTCGCTCCGTTGTCCAACGTAAGGGTGGCTTACAACGATCCGAAAAACGATGCTCCCGGAATGGTGCGGCTTCTGCTCGACACCAAGGGGCGATTGCTCGCATTCAATGGTGTTCCGCCGCGCGTTAACGAGCCGGTCGCTGCGTCAGGCGATGTTGATTGGGCGAGTGTTCTTAAGGAGGCGGGATTCGACATCTGGGCCTTTCAGGAGACCGAGCCTCAGTTGACACCACCTCACGCATTTGACCAGCGGCGGGCATTTTCGGGCGTGTACCCGGAAGCTCCGGACATTCAGATCCGCGTTGAGGCGTTTGCGTATCGCGGCAAACTTATCTACCTAGAGATCGTCGAGCCGTGGACGCAACTGGCCCCGGTCCAGGCCGGAATTGCTGGCTCTATTTGGGCCGGCCTAGTGACATACTTCGGAATATTGCTGTTTAGCATACTGTTGTCCGTCCGAAATATACGTGCGGGGCGCAGCGATCAAACAGGTGCATTTCGTGTAAGTGTCTTTATTTTTGGCGCACGAATGATAGTGTGGG
>JANNWQ010000002.1:0-1751 GCA_031408595.1 Acidobacteriota bacterium
GCGGTGACGCAGTCCGAGCTCTTCGATTCCTTCGTCAATCCTCTTCGACTCCCCCAACACAGTGGCCTCGAGATCGGCGATCCACTGGGCAACTGACGACGGACGATCCTTCGGATCGATTGTTAGAGCGCTCATTATCACCCGGTCAACGTCAGCCGGAACGTCCGAGCGTAACGACGATAATGGCGGCGGTGTGTGCATTACCTTCTGCATCACGAGCTGCATCAGCTCACCGGTGAACGGAGTCTTGCCGCCTAGCATCAAATACGCGATGGTGCCCAGAGCGTAAAGGTCGGTGCGTTTGTCAACGCCAACCTCGGGCTGCATCTGCTCAGGAGACATAAATTCGGGCGTACCGATTATGCCACGGCTCGATGGGGTCGCTTGGGATGCGGTGTCCGTCACTGTCTGACTCAGGATCTTCGCAAGTCCAAAGTCGCCGACCTTCACAAAGCCGTCGCCGCCTTTGCCCTTCTGCATTATGAAGATGTTTGCGGGCTTGAGATCGCGGTGGAGGATATTCAGATCATGCGCGGCGTCAACACCGTCGGCGATCTGCCGTAAGAATCTGACCGCACGCTTTACCGGCAAAGTTCCCTCCCGACGGAGAAGTTTGTGCAGCGTCTCGCCCTCGACGTATTCCATCACGAGATAGAAAACGCCTTCGGCAGATTCGCCGAAGTCTGTAACACTAACAGTATTTGGGTGTTGGATCGAAGCGGCGGCCTGTGCCTCGCGTTCGAAACGAGCAATAGCTTCGCCTTCCTGCAGGTCTTCGCTGTTCAAAATGTCCTGGCGAACCGTCTTGACCGCAACCTTTCGAGTTTCGAATTTTTGATCGCGAGCCAGATAAACCTGCCCCATCGCTCCGCGCCCGAGCCTGCTTTCCAATAGGTAACGCCCCGCGATCACCGGTGAGCCAGGCAGAGACAAACGCGTCGCCGTGCCGTCATGCGGACACGCCGCGACCTCGTCGGAAAAGCAAAGCTCACATTTCGGGCACTCTTTCATAAGCGTCAGGAATATTTTCAACGCAAAGACGTGAGGAATCAATTACGAATTAGTAATTGCGAATTACAAATGCTCATCCCAGCAATTTCGTAATTCATAATTCGTAATTCGTAATTCGTATTTGCTATACTTCAGCTTGTTTTTGGGTCGATAGCTCAGTTGGCAGAGCAGCGGACTCTTAATCCGCGGGTCGCAGGTTCAATCCCTGCTCGGCCTACCAAAAAGTAAAGCAGGCTTTCCAGCCTGCTTTCTATCTTTAAACAGGCTGGAAAGCCTGTTTTACACCTGATCCCGCCATTTCAACACCTCATCGCGCAGAATCGGATTCTGTTGAAAGCTGCCCGTCTGCCCCTGCGCGGCAGTTGCTCGCTGGATGTGCCAATAGCTCAGGCCGAGTTTGCCGATCGCACGGATGTAGCGACTGCGGGCACGAAACTTTCCGTTGAATAGGCCGCTTAACAACCACCCCGAACTGCGAAACGCCGAGGTTGCAGTATTTGCGTGTTCCTGTGGGATCAAGCCGCGCGCCACATCTAGTGCAAGCATGTCAGTCAGAATCTTGCCTTGTCGCCTCATCACGTAGAGCGAAAAACCAAGTAAGATCAGAAAGAATGGTATCTCGAGGATCAAATAGCCTACAACAAAGCCCTCTAGCCCCCCGATCACGGCCATGCCGTTCCAGACCGCATGGAGAAAAACTGCCGCACAATACCCTATTATCGGCATTAGAATTCGGACAG
>JANNWQ010000003.1:0-11812 GCA_031408595.1 Acidobacteriota bacterium
AGCGAGCAATATCTGGCCGATGCAGTTGTTGATCTTGTGTGCGCCCGTGTGGTTTAGATCTTCGCGTTTGAGGTAGATCTTTGCACCACCAAGCGCTTCGCTCAGCCGTTTTGCAAAATACAGTGGTGAAGGCCGGCCGACGTAGTTCGTCAGCAGGTCGTAAAACTCCGACTGAAAATCCGGATCGTCGCGGATCGCAAAGTATCCAGCGGTCAGCTCGTCAAGCGGAGCAACCAGCGTCTCCGGCACAAACCGTCCGCCGTACTCGCCCCAATAGCCTTGTTCGCTTGG
This sequence comes from Acidobacteriota bacterium, assembly GCA_031408595.1. GTDB lineage: Bacteria > Acidobacteriota > Blastocatellia > Pyrinomonadales > Pyrinomonadaceae > OLB17. The sequence continues at coordinate 292 of JANNWQ010000003.1, forward strand.
CTCGTAATTCATAGTGCTTCCTTTGCTGCCTTGATAAAAGCGGCGACCTTCTCCCGATCTTTGATCCCCGGCGATGACTCGAGGAGACTGCAAGCATCGATCGCGAAAGGTTTCACGGCCGTGATTGCGTCGGCGACGTTAGTGGCTGATAAGCCGCCAGCGAGATAAACGTGGTCAACCAGTTCGACCACCTGCCTCGCCATCGCCCAGTCAATCGTCTCACCCGTTCCGCCGCGCTCGTCCTTCGAAAACGCGTCTAGTAGGATTGCGTCCGCCTTATAATGCAGCACATCGGTCGGATCAAATTCCGGCCCGATCCTTACCGCCTTGATGATAGTCGCGTCCGACGCAAGGCGAAGTTCCTCGATAAACTCAGGCGTTTCGTCGCCGTGGAGCTGCACTGCATCAAGTTGAACAACACCTTCAATTTTGACTATTTGCTCGACGCGTGAATTCACAAAAACGCCTATCTTTTCCACTTGCTCTGTCATTCCGTCAACGATCGCGGCGGCCTCCAGGGGAGAAATATTTCGTTTGCTGCTTTCATAAAAATTGAACCCGATAGCGTCAGCACCGCAGAGGGCCGCGTGCTGAGCGTCCAAAAGACTCGTAATGCCGCAGATCTTTACCATCGTCATTCGCTAAGGCCTCGCAGTGTCTCGGCAGCATTCCCGCTTCGCATCAACGTCTCGCCGATCAGGAACGCGTCATAGCCGAGGCCGCGGAGTTCGTCGATCTCAGCTCTTGTGGTTATGCCGCTTTCTGCGACCATCAAAATGCCGTCGGGTTTGTCGGCAATCAACTCTCGCGAAGTGTCGAGCGAGACTTCCAGCGAATGCAGGTCGCGATTATTAACGCCGATGATCACGGCACCAATTTCTATCGCCTTCCGCATCTCGTCTGCGTCATGGACCTCGACCAAAACGTCGAGCCCGAGTCCTGTCGCGACCGTGTGTAGGTCGCGAAGCTCATTCGACGGCAACGCCGCGACGATCAATAATATCGCCGACGCACCAGAGGCTGCAGCTTCGACAACCTGATATTCGTCAACGATAAAATCTTTTCGAAGAACCGGTATCTCGACCGTCCTTACCGCGGTGACGAGATCCGAGATGGATCCGTCGAAATGCTTAGGCTCGGTCAAAACCGAGATCGCCGCCGCACCACCCGCGGCGTATGAACGCGTGAGGTTTGCAACGTTGACCTCAGCCTTGATAACACCTTTGGACGGCGAGGCACGTTTGATCTCGGCGATTATGTTCGTCCGATCGCGGCGAGATAGTGCGGCGTCAAACGTGTGCGGTTCCAGTCCTTTGCGGCGCTCGTCAGCAAGTTTCTCGAGCTTCGGGAAATAGTCGAATTCGCGAGCTTGGGCGACGCGTTCGCGTGCCTCCGCCGTTACTTTTTCAAGAAATGTCATACTCATTTCACGCCAGCTCCTCTGAGATCGTTTAATTTTTGTTGGGCTGAGCCGTTACGGATACTCGTTTCGGCAATGGAATATGCCTCCGGAAGGCCCGTTGCGAGCCCCGCGACATGGATCGCTGCCGCGGCGTTTATCAAAACCAGCCGCTCTGCGTCGCGCTCCTTCATCTGGTTTCTCAAAATGCTGCCGATCATATTTGCACTATCTTCGGCCGAACACTTCGAAGGAAGGTCTTTGCCGAGCGTATAAACCCCAAAATCCGCGGCTGTTATCTCAAAAATACTGACCTTACCGTCATCTATCTCGGCGACCAACGTCGTTCCTTTCAACGCGATCTCGTCCAAACCACTTTCACCGTAAACCACCCACGACTGCTTTGCTCCGAGCCTCACTAGCACATTCGCCGTACTCTCGAAAAGGTGCTTGTCAGACACGCCAATCACCGTGTGCGGTGCAGACGCCGGGTTGCAGAGTGGTCCGAGATTGTTGAATATAGTTGGCCTGCCGAGTGATCGTCGAGCGGCGGCAAGAGTTGGTGAGAGTGAGTGAAAACGCGGGGCGAACATAAAGCATAAGCCGTGATTGTTGAGGTGAAGCTCCGCTTCCGTCGGATCGATGTCGACTTTGATGCCGAGCATTGAAAGAGCATCAGCACTGCCGGAACTGCTCGTCGCCGCCCGGTTACCGTGCTTTGCCACCGGCAAACCAGCGCCCGCGACAACAAATGCTGCAGCGGTCGAGACATTAAAGGTCTTCGAGTTGCTCCCGCCGGTTCCGACGATGTCGGTGAATGTGTCATGGCTGGACTCGATGCGTTTCATCCGCCCGCGCATCACTGAAGCAAAGGCAAAGACCTCGTTTTCTGTCGTCCCCTTGGTGTTCCATGCTTCCAAAGTTTGAGCGAGCAACTTCTCGTCGCCACTCCCTATCAGGGCGTCGAACAGCGTATCAGCCTCCGCCGCGTCAACGTCGAGGCCATGCTGAAATTCTTCGAGGTAATGTTCTAGGATCCTATCTTCCATTACAGCCCTTGTTCCGCAATCTCGACCGCTCTCAGCAATCCCTTCGCCTTATTCACCGTCTCTTCAAACTCCAATTCCGGCACCGAATCCGCCACGATCCCGGCCCCTGCTTGTATCTTTGCAACTCCATTTTCCAGCACAAGCGTACGGATCGCGATGCAGGTGTCCATGTTACCCGTGTAGTCAAAGTATCCGACCGCTCCGGCATAGATGCCGCGTGGGGTTGGTTCGAGGTCGCGAATGATCTCGATCGACCGCACCTTTGGAGCACCTGAGACCGTGCCGGCAGGGAAACATGAGGCCAAGGCGTCAAATCGATCAAGGCCCCTTCTTAACTTCGCCGAAAGCGAGCTGACCAGATGCTGAACATGCGAATATTTCTCGACATTCATCAGGGTATCGACCGTTACGCTCCCGTATTCGGCGACACGCCCGAGGTCGTTGCGGCCTAGATCAACGAGCATCAGGTGTTCCGCAACTTCCTTCTTATCGAGCCGCATTTCTTCGGCCAGAGCATCGTCCTCGGTGGCAGTTTTGCCCCGATGCCGCGTTCCCGCGATCGGCCTGTATTCGAGTTTATCGCCCTCGCATCGCACCAACATCTCAGGTGAAGCACCGATCACCTGCTTTTCGCCAAAATCGAGCAGGAACATATACGGCGAAGGATTGAGCGAGCGAATGGCACGATATATCGCCACCGCCGAAGCCGTCGTTGGACGCGTAAAGCATTGCGAGAGAACAGTCTGATAACATTCGCCGGCGTTGATCAGCTCTTTGATCTGCGTGACTGCCGTTTCGAAATCTTCGCGTTTCCAGTTCGACGTTAACTTTGCATTCTCGCTTGATGTTTTCACAGGCTGCAGTGGCACAGCGTCATTCTCTAAGATTGCCCTGATCTCCGCGTTTCTTGAGAGTGCATCACGGGATAAGGCGGAAACCCGACCTGTAGGGAGGGTGTCGGACGTTGCAGCCCACGAGCGTTGTACACCCTCACTACCGTTCGGGTTTCCGCCCTCGGGATCAAGCGAAACGATCTTGATCACCTGCCTCGCATGATCAAACGCAACGATCGAGCGGTAGAACATAAACGCACACTCGCCCGAATCGCTCTCTCCGGCCAACGACGGCTCGAACCATTCGCACGCATCAAACCCCAAATATCCTATTGCCCCGCCAATAAATGCCGGAAGTTCCTGATCTCCCTCGGCAAAGTGGGTCGCAAAATGCTCCCTGATCTGCCTGTAAACATCATGCCCGCCCCTCAAAACCTCAACCGGATCGGCCCCTATAAACGAATACCTCGCCAAACTCTTCCCACCCTCGACCGACTCGAGCAAAAACGAATGCGACGAATTCGCCGACAACTTCAGATACACCGCAAGCGGCGTTAGGAGATCAGCGGGCATAGTGTCGAGAACAGGTTTTACGTTTATTCGTGTCATCCTTCAATCAAAAACGCCGCCTGAGTTAATGCTCAAGCGGCGTTCACGAAAATGAATCTGGTTTGTCTAGATCTCCAGTTCAAAAACAATCGTGCGCCGCGGTATGCCACCACCAGCGCCATGTCGTATATATTTTTGCCCGAAGATCGCTCATTGCTAGCTATTAAAACCGAATCCTAACGGCGTGTCAACTACATCTTCACCGGAACCTCTATGCCAAGAGTATCCAGTGCCGCAGTCAGCGATCTTCGAGCCATATCGGCTACGACAACTAACAGGGCGCGTTTTGTCTCGTCCGTCTCGGCGATTATCTTGTGGTTGTGGTAGAAAAGGTTAAAGGCCTTGGCGAGGGTAAATGTATATTTTGCAAGGATTGCGGGCTCGTTTGCGGTCGCGGCAGCGTGGACGGTTTCGTCGAGGCGGGAGGCGAGGATGGCCATTGACCAGATGTCGGTGCCGGTTTCGCTGTTGAGTAGTGCTCTAACTTCCGAAGACTCGCAGGCTAGAAGCCTGCGTTCCGACGACTCGACGCTGTTATTTTCGTCGAGCTTTCGAAAGATCGAGTTGGCTCTGACGGCGGAATACTGGCAGAAACAGCCCGTTTCGCCCTCGAACGACAACGCTTCGTTGAAATCGAAGACAATTACTGTGTTTCGTGTGAATTTGAGCAGGAAATAACGCAGCGCACCGACGGCGAGTTGGTGGGCGATGTGCTGTTTTTCTTCGTCCGATGCGTCAGCATGTCGCGATTCAACCTCGGCGAGGGCTTTGGCTTCGAGGCGGTCGATCAGGTCGTCGGCCTTGACGCCGAGGCCTTTGCGGCCGCTCATCTCGACGAAAGGTCGCTTTCGGTCTTCGTCGGAAAGGGCGAAACCGAGTTCTTCGGCTGCGGCGGGCGATAACGCTACCATCTCGTATGCGAGATGAATACTCGCCTTCTCACCACGCTCCGGCGAGATCGCTGCAACTCCTTTTCTGACAATGTCTTGCGGATACGATTGCCGTGTGTCGATCACGTTATAGATCGTTTCGCCGCCACCGAAAGTCGGAACGCCGGCATCTCGCAGGCTGGCAGCCTGCGGTCCGACGGTGATCCAAACATCTTGGCCGTTGGCGTATTTGTGAAAGTGCCTGTAGTTGAAATCAAGGCCCAAAATGCCTAGCTTCCACATCTGATAGGCGATGTCCTTGCCGGTGTAAGTGACTGTCCCGTTTGATCTTACAAGGATCTTGTCGCCTTCGTTCTCATCGTCGCCCGTATGCTCCTCGAAGGGCATCACCCAACATCCGGATTGTTTGCCTTCGGATTCGTAGTGAATAACACCGAGCTGCTTCATCTGCTCAAATGCCTTATCCCAAAAATGCAGATGAAGGATCTCCGATTCGCGAGGCAAAAGGTCGTAGCGAATCGAGAGGCGTTCCATGGTCTCGAGAATGCACTCGACATTTCGCGTCGCGACGAAATCGGCAAGGTCGGCCGTTTCGTTGCCGCCTTCCTCGATCAAGTGCAAGACTTCGGCTCGTTTTGCCTTAAGCTCTTCGTCGGTCTGATACTCTCGCCCGACCTTAGCGTAAAGATCCCAACAGTAATAGTCAAACGATTTACCCGATGCCGTAAGATGTGCATCTAGCTCTTTTATAGCAAGTATGTTCATGTTTTCAATGAACATAAAGCCAACCACAACATCAGCTACCTGAACGCCTGTATTGTCGATATAATTCTGCACCTCGACCTGTTTTCCGGTCGATTTGAGAATGCGTTGAAAAGTATCGCCGAGGACCGAATTTCGCACATGCCCGATATGCGCCGCCTTGTTCGGGTTTACCGAAGTGTGCTCGACGCAGACCTTTGGCCCGGCGATCCCGGCATTCGGCAGCAGATTCGCTGCCGCATTTTCGTCGATGAATCTGGCTCTGTCGAAGAAGACATTGAGATATCCGGCCCCTGCGACCTCCACCTTGCCGACGAAATCGAACAATTCCAGAGCAGTTTTCAGCGTTTCAGCTATCTCACGCGGGTTTTTCTTCTCGCCGGTGGCCTGTTTTATCTGTTTTGCGAGCTCAAAGGCGACGGGGAAAGCGATATCTCCGAGCTCAGTCTTTGGCGGCGTTTCGGCGGCGAACGATCCGATCTCGACGCCAAATTGGGCTTTCGCGGTCTCGATGATCGCCTTGCGGAGCACTTTCTGTATTTCGGTGATGGTCATTATTCGTCAAATGTCTGCAAAATAAACGCCAATTATAGACTTTTGCAGACACTCAAAGCAAAGACTCGCCCGCACTACGGGCTTTAGATTTTACCGCGAAAACGCTAGAATCAAACGTTTACGGATAAGCTGTGGGTATGGCAAAAAAGATAAAGAAAAAGATCGATCTGAAAAAGATCGCCGAAGGCGTAAGGCTTATGCTCGAGGGCATGGGCGAGGACCCGGATCGTGACGGCCTCAAGAAAACGCCCGAGCGTGTTGCCGACTTTTACGCCGAACTGACGGAGGGCATGTGGATCGACCCGAAGGAGTATATCGTGCCGCTTCCGGGCGATTCGCATGACGAAATGGTGATCGTTAAGGACATTTCGTTCTCGTCTGTTTGCGAGCATCATTTAGCACCGTTTATCGGAAAATGCCATGTGGCGTACATCCCAAAGGGTGGACGCATTGTCGGTTTATCCAAGCTTGCCCGCATCGCAGAAGTTTTTTCAAAGCGTCTGCAGCTGCAGGAACGGCTTACTCAACAGATCGCTCAAACACTGTTCGACAATCTCGATCCGATCGGCGTAATGGTCGTGGTCGAGGCTGAGCATACCTGTATGACGATTCGCGGTGTGAAAAAACCTGGCGCGGTCACAATAACGTCGGCTGTTCTGGGTGGCTTTAGAAAGGATTCTCGTACTCGTGCCGAGGCAATGTCTCTGATAAAAGGATAATAGATTTATGAAAAGAATAGCTGCGTTATTTTTGCTGATTACGTTTGTTTCGACGTTAGGTTTTGCCCAGGATCGCAGTAGCGAGTTCGACGCGAACAAAATGCGCGAACGCGTCAAACGCCTTTCCGCGGACGATTTCGAAGGCCGCGGTCCCGGAACAGCTGGCGGCAAACGTGCAGCCCAGTATATCGCCGACCAAATGAAAGCGAGCGGTGTAAAACCGGGCAACAAAAACAGCTATTTCCAAAACGTTAAGCTCGTCGGCGTCAAGGCAAATCCGAATACGCAGCTTACCGCCACGATCACGAAAGGCCCGACGAATATGTCCTTCAAGTTCGGCGATGATTTCGTGGCGACGACGGGAGCCCAGACGGCCGACGTTTCGGTAAATTCCGAGATCATTTTCATGGGCTACGGCGTCGATGCTCCGCTCTATAAATGGAACGACTACAAGGGCGATCCGGAGCAGTACAAGGGCAAGGTGTTGATGATACTGGTCAACGATCCGCCGGCAACCGCGGACGAACCCAATCTGTTCGGTGGGAAAGCCCTAACGTATTACGGGCGTTGGACTTACAAATACGAAGAAGCAGCCCGGCGTGGTGCGGCAGGCGTTATTCTCGTCCATACGAATGAATCCGCCGGCTACGGTTGGAACGTCGTTCGAACATCTAACGGGAACTGGCGCTACGAGATCGCTCGATCGGCCGGGGACAAAACGCTGTTTTTGAATTTTAGAGCATGGATGACCAACGATGCTGCCATGAAGCTCGCTAGCATCAGCAAACTGGATCTGGAGCAGCTTAAACAGCAGGCGAAGAGCCGTGATTTTAAGCCTGTAAATCTCGGTGTGACGGCGAATCTAAATTTGAAAAGCGAATTGACGACCTTTGATTCGCCGAACGTAGTCGGCGTTATCGATGGAAGCGATTCGAAGCTCAAGAAGGAATACGTTTTGTTCTCGGGCCACTGGGACCATCTTGGCATAGGCGAGGCGGACGCGAGCGGCGACAAGATCTACAACGGTGCGTACGACAATGCCTCGGGCATAGCCGCGATCCTGGGCATAGCCGATGTTCTGACCAAAATGCCGAAAAAGCAGAGGCCGAAACGCTCGACAGTGTTCTTTTTCCCGACGGCGGAGGAGCAAGGTCTGCTCGGAGCCGAATACTTTGCTGCCAATCCGCTGTTTCCGTTGAGTAAAATAGCCGGAAATGTAAATATCGATGGCGTCAATTTCTTCGGCAAGACTAAGGACTTTTCGGCACTTGGGGCGGAACGCTCGTCGCTTGGGGCATTTGTCGACGACGTTGCGAGTGAGCGAAAAATGACCGTCGAAGGCGATATGCGACCTGAGCAAGGTTTCTTTTTCCGTTCGGATCACTTTCCGTTCGCAAAGGCAGGTGTGCCGGCGATATCACTGCGACACGGCGACGATTTCGTCACGCCGTTGGCCGGCGAAGCGTTGAATTTCTTCAGCAATTACACCGCCAAATATTACCATCAGCCGTCCGATCAGTATTACGATTGGTGGGACGCGGGGGCGATGGTTCAGAATGCTGAGCTTGGCCTCGCGATCGCTTTGAAGATAGCGAATTCACCGTCGATGCCACGTTACAACGAAACGGACGAATTTTGGGCGGCCGACAAGAAGCGGTTCAACAAATAAGGAACGATTTGAGCAACAACACTTTCTACATAACAACCCCGATCTATTATGCGAACAGCCTACCGCATCTGGGCCATCTGTACACGACGATCGTGGCAGATGCGGTTCGCCGATATAAGAAACAGCGTGGTTTTGACACTTATTTTCTGACCGGAACGGACGAGCATGGAATAAATATCCAGCGTGCGGCCGAGAAGAATGGGCGGACGCCAAAGGAGCAGGTCGATCTGATCGCGGGCGAGCTGAAGCGGATGTTTCACGATTTTCGGCTTGATACCGAGAATGGCGGTTACGACATCTTCATGCGGACGACCGAGCCTTTCCATTACGAAGGTGTCCAGCATCTGTGGCGGGAAATAGCCAAAAATAAGACCCCGAAAGGGAACGACACGATCTACAAGGGCTTTTACGAAGGCCTGTTCTGTGCTCCGTGTGCGGAATTTAAGAACGAAGACCAGTACTACACGCCCGATGGCTCGGAAATACCGTTCTGTTTGATCCACGAGCGGCCTTTGGATAAGGTCGCGGAGGAAAGCTACTTCTTCCGGCTGTCGGACTATGATGAATTCTTGATCGATCTGATAGAGACTGATCCGAACCTTGTTAGGCCGGAAGGTAGGAAGAATGAGGTTTTGTCTTTTGTTCGCGGCGGTCTTCAAGATCTTTCTATCAGCCGGCAAAAGTCGTCAGTGTCGTGGGGAATACCGGTTCCGGGCGATGAAAATCATGTGATGTACGTCTGGATGGACGCTCTGACCAACTACATTACAGCACTTGGATACGGGAATGCGGAAAAGGCGTCGGTCGGATTCGAGAAATACTGGCAGAATGTCGTCCATTTGGTCGGCAAAGACATTCTGCGCTTTCACACCGTCTATTGGTTCTCGTTCCTGAATGCAGCCGGATTGCCGTTGCCTAAGACCGTTTTCGCCCATGGCATGTGGCTTGACGCTGATGGCCGAAAGATGGGTAAGACAATGGGTAACGTGATCGAAGTTGATGTTTTACATGAATATTTTCAGGTCGATGCGTTGCGTTACTTTGTGCTGCGGGATATGGTCTTCGGGCAGGACGGGAAGTTTGGCTACGAAAACCTGATAGAGCGTGTAAACGCCGACCTCGCGAGCGGTCTCGGCAACCTGGCGAGCCGTACATTCTCGATGATCACCAAATACCGCGAAGGCCTTATCCCGTGCGGAAAGATCGCTGAGGAACATTACCTCAACGCCAAACGTGCCGGAGTCAGCCCCGATGATCAGGAACTTGCATCGGTCGTCGAGCATGCACGCGATGAATTTGTGCGGCGGTTTGATAATTTTGAGTTCAGCCTTGCCCTTGAAATAGTTTGGACGGTGATCGCACGTGTTGATAAGTTAATATCCGACTCGAAGCCATGGGAGCTAATTAAAGACGGTAAACAAGTTGAGACACTGAACGCCGTTCTCTATCGAGCCTGCGAAACGCTTCGCTGGCTCTGCATACAACTTTATCCTGTGATGCCCGCGGCGTCGGAGAATATATACAGCCAGATAGGGCTTAGCGACGATATCGCCGACCTAGATCCAACAAAGTTAAAATGGGGCGAACTTGCCGCCGAGACGAAGATCGGCGAGACGGTTGGAGTTTTCCCGAGAATTGATAAGAACAAAGTTATGAATGAAATAAGTGAGCAGTTAGCAGTGAGCAGTGAGCAGGAGAAGCCTGCCGAGGCGACTGCCGTGTCAGAACCGGGAGCGATAGCGACTGGGTCGCCTGCGATTGCGGAACAAGCCGAGGCAGAAGTCGACAACTTCATCACGATAGACGATTTCTTAAAGGTTGACCTTCGCGTAGGTAAGATCAAGGTCGCGGAACGCATTCCGAACGCTGACAAACTCCTCCGTTTCGAGATCGACCTCGGCGAAGCCGAATATCGCCAGATCCTCGCCGGCCTCGCCGAATACTACGACCCCGAAACCCTCATCGGCCGCAAAGTCGTCGTTGTCGCCAACCTAAAACCCCGAATGATGCGCGGCCTCGAATCCCAGGGCATGATCTGTGCTGCCAGTCTCGAAGACAATTCGGGGCCGAAACCGGCACTGGCGGCGTTTTTGGAGGATGTCGAGATCGGGGCGAGATTGAAATAGTAAAGATCACTTTCTAACAACAATGAGCTAAGTAAAAAGGGATGAAATATTCAGATTTTTCGATTGGGTCAGAGTTCTATACCGGAGCAGGAAAGTGGCGATGTACTGATGTGGGTTCGCGAACTATTATCGCGATTCGTATCGATCAGGTGACTGTCATTCATAGTGACGGAAAAGGAAATACAACTTCTGAAGTAGTTTCCAACGATGAGTCTTGGTTTAATGGCCCACCGTATGCGGTCGCTGAAAGTGTTTTTGATGAATATTCGATTGCAGGATGTCATCTGGAGTCAGACGCATTCTCTCGGGGAACCTCATGATCATCGCACAAGAGGTCTTTATCGATTCCCACTGCCATATCGACGGCGAGCAGTTCAATGACGATCGCGATGATGTTGTCCAGCGTGCAAAGGACGCTGGCGTTGTCGCGATGTTGAACATTGGCACGGGCGATCCGCGTACCGATGATTTCCGGCGGGCGGTGGCTGTTGCCGAAAAATACGAGAATGTCTACGCAAGCGTTGGCGTGCATCCGCATGACGCGAAGCTTTACGATGATGCCGCTGAGGCGCATTTGATTGAGCTGGCGACGAGAGAGAAGGTGATCGCCTGGGGCGAGATCGGGCTTGATTATTATTACGATCATTCGCGGCGGGATGTGCAGCGGGATGTGTTTCGGCGGCAGATACGAACGGCGCGGTCGCTTGATCTACCGATAATTATTCACAGCCGCGATGCGGATGATGAGACGGTTGAGATATTGACCGAGGAATGTTACGAAATAGCTGATAGCGGAAAGCTAAAAGCTGATAGCGGTTTTCCTGGCGGCATCATGCATTGTTTTGGCGGGACGCCGGCGATGGCAGAGGCTTTGATGCGGATCGGGTTTATGATCTCGTTTGCGGGGAAC
>JANNWQ010000004.1:0-2105 GCA_031408595.1 Acidobacteriota bacterium
GACTCTCCTAGGCTCGTTACCAATCTGAAATCTTCCCCGAACTCGTCGTGCATCGAATCCGGGCTGTACCTGACGACGTCAAGCCCGCTGCATTTCTGAGGCCCGTCGGGACCGAAAGAGGCCACGATAATATGCCCGCCGACCTTGAGCGAACGCATTACAAGGTCAACATATTTTCTCCGGTCTTCGTCACGAGTCAGAAAATGAAATACCGCACGGTCGTGCCAAACATCAAAATAATCCTTCGGCAGTTCGATATCCGTAACGTCACCAACAATCCACTCAACCTTATCCGACAAGACACCGAGCCTGTCGCGGCTGTTCTCAATGGCCCTAGACGAGATATCCAATACGCTCACATCGACAAAGCCAGTATCGAGCAGGTCGTCAACCAAAGTCGAACTACCGCCACCGACATCTATGATTGCTGCGCCCTTTTCAACACCGGTGTCTAGGATCATTCTCAACGAAGTTTCAAGGTGCTCGCGATACCAGCTTACCTGATCGTGAGCTTTGGTCTTGTAGACGTTTTCCCAGTGTTGCTTTTTATCCATTTCCGGCACCTCCGTCATTTGAATCAGATCGCGGCTTCTCAACGTCGAACTCGACGTTACACGCTCCGCGCATTCAGGTGTTGTAGCCGAGCTTTGGCAAGATCACGAGTTGTAATAACAAATACAGCCCGACTATTGCGACAAAAACGATAACTTCATACATCTTCTAATACTTCCTTCTCTGCTACTTGCCAGAAATTGCACAGGCTGTTGCCGAAACCTCCGTTTGGAGCCCGGCAGTCATCCAAGCGGCGGTTCCGCCTGTGACGTTATGGATACTCTTAAAACCCGCATTTTCCAGGATGCTCGTACCGATACTCGAACGATAGCCGCCCTGACAAATCACATAAGTCGGGGCCGTCGGATCGAGCTTTTCGAAATCGCTCGCAAGTCTATCGAGCGGGATATTGATTGTCCGCACCGCATGGCCTGCGGCATGCTCCGCACTTCGGCGAACATCGACAAATTGCAGGAACTGCTCGGTCTGAGCGAGTTCGCTAACTTCCTTAACGCTAAGCTGCTCGACGCTTTTCGTTTCGCCCGAGTAATTTTGGATTAGCATCGATCCCGACACCGTTTCGTGTCCAACACGAGCGAGCCGAGTAACTGCTTCTTCGACCTGGGTTTCGCTTTCCGCTACCACCGCGATCGGGGCACCGATCGGCACCAGAGTTCCCGCCCATGAGGCAAACTGCCCGCCGAGGCCGATGTTGAACGAGTTTGGAATGTGACGTTCGCCATACTCGACGTTCTGACGGACATCGATCACGATCCCATCAAAATTGCGGATCTCATCAGACGAAAGCTCACGGGGTTTGGCGATCTCTGCCAATGGAGCCGAACCTTCGAGATTCTTAGCCGCACTCTTTGGAAAATATGCTGGAACCTCAGGCTGGTCAGCCGCGACGATATTAACAAATTCGTCTTTCGTCATCGGCTGCAAGGCGTAGTTGAATTTCCGCTGATTTCCGAGGGTCGACCACGTCTCCTTTGAAAGCGATTTACCACAAAGGCTCCCGGCACCGTGAGCGGGATAAACCTCGGTCTCGTCCGACATGGGAAGGATCCTGTCATGTAGCGAATCATAAAGCATTCCGCCCATTTGCTCGGCCGTGAAGCCTTTCGACCCGATAAGATCGGGCCGGCCAACATCGCCTATAAAGAGAGTGTCGCCCGTAAACATCTTCTGTGGAGCCGTCATGTCTTCTGTATCGGTGGCGACGATCGTAATGCCCTCCGGAGTGTGGCCGGGGGTTTCGAGGAATTTAAGTTCGATCTTCCCAACTTTAAGGACATCGCCGTCGCTTACCTTATGCGTTGGGAACTGCGTATTCGCACGCTCCCCGAAAATGATCTGCGCACCCGTTTTTGCCGCGAGTTCGACATGGCCGCTTACAAAATCGGCGTGCGAATGCGTTTCGATGACGTACTTTATCTGCTGTCCGAGCGATTCAGCCTGGTCAATGTATTGCTGAACGTCGCGTTGCGGATCTATTATCGCCGCCTCTCCCTCGGAACCAAGATAGTACGAAGCATGCGAGAGACAACCTA
>JANNWQ010000005.1:0-3900 GCA_031408595.1 Acidobacteriota bacterium
ACACCCGTGGCTTTATGCTTGCCACCCGCTACGCGGGCTCAAAAAATAGACACTCACAGCCTGGCTTTTAATTGTGGCAAATTCGCCATAATTAAACGTTGGAACTTTCCGCAAATAGCGCGGCTAGCCGCCGATGACATCGGTGTCAGACTTTCGATATTACGATTTCGAAGGCCTCGAAGCCAAATCTAATTGTCCCCAACACCGCGGTCCTTTCGGATCGTGGACCAGAATTTTCGGAGGTCGGAGGGGTTGGGGGTTATTAGTTCGGTGATGCGGCGGCCGGTGGTTTTGGTGAAGAAGGCGAACATTACGATCGATACTGCGATGTAGCAGACGGTCGAGACTACAGCGGCGCCGGGGGCTCCGTGGGTGGGGACGACGAGGATATTTGCGAGGATATTCGCCAGCAGAGCGGCCAGCCATGTGAGCGCGGCCTTTAGCGGCAGGCCGGTGGCGAGAAAATACTGTGCGACGACCTGTTGGACGCCGACGAACAGAACGCCGGGCAGCAGGAGCCACAGCAGTTGCGGAAGGCGTTCGAAGCCCGGGCCGTATATGAATGCCACGAGATACGCTCCCGGAATGCTTGCGATGCAGGCCGCGAACATCAGCACCGTCGTCACACGCGAAACGCGGCATGTGAATTCCCCGCCCTCGTCCCGATCCGCCGCGACCTTTGCCTGGAGCAGTTGCGAGATGGCTTGCGGCAGCAGCAGCAGAAACAGCGTGCATTGCGTCGCGACGGCATACACTGCGGCCTCGGCGGCACCTTTGAAATAGTTGACGACTAAGAGATCGACGCGATACAGCAACAACATCGACATCCAGAGCAGATAGCCTTTGGCGGAATAGGCGAGCATCTCACGCAGCAGAGAAAGGTTTGGTTTCCACGATGCCTGCGCGACTTTGACGCTCGCGAATCGGTACAACATCGCTCCCGAGATCAACGCCATAGCGATCGCGGCCAACGTGTTCAGGGAAACCAGCAGCGAGAGGCCTCCACCGATCAGGACGAGGGCAACGACGGCGTTCAAAAGGACGAAGGACTGGTTAGCGAGATCGATAAAATTGAACCGCCCGATCTCGCGATGCGCCAGGAAGAGATTGAGAAAATAGATCGTTACTATCTGAAACGGCACAGCGGCGAGACCGACGACGGCGAGTTCGAACGGAACGCCGGGCATGGCGGACCTTGAAAAAAGCAAAAGTATCGCCGTACAAATGCCGCCGCTGATAATGCCGAAAAGAACGGAATTTACGCCCGCGACCGGCAGCTTATTTAGGTCACGTGCGGTGAAATAGGTGTTTGCGATGTGCAGCGAGAATCCGCTGACATGAATAAGCGACTGCACCGCCACCGTCAATACAAGATACGCGCCCAAGCTTTCGGCACCGAGCAGACGCGCGACGAGAACGCCCGCGATCACGCTGTTTGCCGCCATTACCAGCCGTGCAACGAATGTGACGGCAACGCTGGATGAGAATCGTTTGTGCTTGGGCTTGTTCAAGTTGCGTGAGTTAGTTCAGGATCTTTGGTTGCCCTATTGACGGAAATGCTAATTCCCATCAGCAGATAAAAGATCATTACGACCTCGCTGTCGCCCCAATTGTAGTGGACGAGGCCCGCCGCGAGAAAGCCGACCGTGCCGCCGAGACAGCCGAGCATGATGCCGCGTTCGAGCCACGGCGACGCCGTCATTCGCACGCCCCGCCAGAGCATTCTGAGGTAAAGGAACACCCAGATTATCCAGGCGATCAGTGTCGGGATGCCGCGTTCGAAGGCAAATGCGAGCGGGTTTGAATGCATGTGGCCCATCGGCAGATGGCCTTTGTCGAACATGCCCCAGTCCTGCCAGTGCTTCTTGATCGAGTCCATGCCGATACCGACCGCCAGATGGCGTGGTTCGGAGACGAGAACGCCGACGGCCTCGCGCCAGACGGACGTTCGCCATTTTATTGACAGGTCCTTGTTATCCACGAATGTGACATTTCGTTTCTGTTGCAGATAATAAATGCCGCCAGCGGCCAGCGGTATCGAAGCAAGCAGACAGATGAGGATCACCTTGCGGCTGGCTCCAGCGAGAACGATCACACCTGCCGAGATCGCAAATCCTCCCCACGAAGCTCTTGTCACGGTCAAAAACAACGCCGCCGACATCAACGCCAACGCCCCCGCGAGCACCAATCGGTTTCGTGCAAACAATCCGCCCGGCACAAGTATCAAGAGCCCAAACGCAAGCGAACCGACAAGCTGCAATGCCTCGGCAAATGTCGTGTAATGGCCATAGAATCCGGCCGCCCGCACATCGCGACCCCGCGACCACTCGGTGATGCCGAGAGACGCCGGATCGCTGACCGGGGAGCCCGCGAAGGGCAGAGTAATTTTGTGGAACAACTCATATCGATAGACCGTCAATTCTACGGCTCCATCGGCGGAATTCGCCGCAATCGCCGCTGCGAGTTCCGTCGGCGAGTTGACTGAGACTCCGTCGACTTTTTGGATCGTGTCACTTTCCTCGACACCAGCCGCTTTCAGGGGGCTCGTCGCGGTCATTCGCACAACCTTCAGATTGCGGCCGATAGCGGTGTTGGCGATTGAATATAGCGCGGCAACCGAGGCGGAAGTGATCAAAATTATCGTAACGATCCGCCGCAAGCTGTCAGTCTTGACCGCACTCGCAACCAAAAAGGTGATCGACACCAGCGACACGCCGACCATCTTTCGCAGGCTCACCTCGGGCTCGTAGGAAAAGATCGACGAGATCAGCGTCAGGCCGACAAACACCAGCACCACGATCGAAATACCGTCACGCGCAAAGCTCGGCCGGACGTAAATAAGCCGTAGCAGCCAAAACAACAACGCGATAGCCCACGCCGTCTGAGTTCCGGCAATAGAGAGCGGCGCGGCGAGAGCGAGCAGCAATATCGAACCGGCAAATCCGCGATCAAGCCAGACCAAGGTTGTAGGTTTTTTGGTGGTCATTTAGTCAACATTAGTTATAGGCTATTTTGGCGAAAATACGCAGTCCGCCGAGGCAAAATCGGTTCGCATATTTTCCTTGCTTTGCCGCATCAAAGGAATATAATTCGATACATACGGCACCGGTATCAGGGACTCTCATTTAGGATGACCACGAATATGAAACGCACCATTCGCGCGGCGGCTTTTTGTTTGAGCTTGCTCATCGGCGGCTTTTATATGCTTTTCGGCGTGGCTGCCGCACCGGAAGATCCGATCGATGCCCTGCTCCGGCTTCCAGCACCGCCGCCGCCTAATCCCCTGGTGATACGAAAGATTTTCCGTTCGGACGGTGAGATCGACCGCAATGGCCAGCCGCCCGGCGATGATGCTCCGATCGAGGAGCTACTCGAATATTGGGCGATGCACCAACGTTCGATAACCAGAATGGGTCACCAACCGGAGATGTCCGACAAGGTCTTTGACCGCCTCACCGCCGAGATCGAGAAAGAACCGACGAAGCTCTCTTCCCTGCTCGGCAGCTTCCCGATGAACGAGCGTTCGGCGGATTTTATCAAGGGGATGTACGATGGCTCTGGCCTCGACGCCAATATGCGGCGGACTGCGAAGGAATGGCTCGTTCTTAACAGCAGGTATTTTACTAGCGAGCTCTATCAGCGAGCCGCGAACGTTCGCGACACCGAAACTTACCTTTCCAGCCATGACGAATTGCTCCAGCTAGTGCGTCTCGATTACGAACGCGCACGGCCGATCATCGACAGGATGGCAGCGAATGGCGGTTCGAAGGCGACCGGCATTCTCGCCAAATGGGCTCGCTATATCAACGCTCTCAATACAAATTCAACCGGCGACATCGAGCGTTATCGCGACGAACTAAAGGCCATCGTCGAGGACAAATCACAGTCCGCCGCGTATCG
>JANNWQ010000006.1:0-10559 GCA_031408595.1 Acidobacteriota bacterium
TTCAACCGCTCGCTCCCACGAGGCTCCAGAGTACTTTCTCATAGCAGTTCCTTTATCTCCTGCTACGATCTTCTACCCCTCGCCCCTAAAAGCGGACATTTCACCTGCTACTACAACCGGACATATGATGTGCTAGTTACACTTTGTGTGCCGGTGGTGTGCCAAGTGCTCCAATTTCAAGTAAAATGTTCGAAACTGAAGTAAAAGAAACCGCAAATAAACAAAGGGCAACCTAACCAGCCTAAACTCAGGGAATGGACATTTGAACTTTTGTAATCATTAGGTCGTAAGTTCGAGTCTTATCACCGGCTCCACATATCTTCATTTAGGGAAGATCTCTGTATTTAATCGAGATATTCTCGGTATTTACGATTTTCCACCTACGCAGCACCCAGCCGGTTTCGAGACTCCATTCTGTGCGAATCTGGCCGGCGAGCTGGATCTGGGTTCTTGAACGTGGGGACGATTGGGTCTTAATGTCAAGGATGATCGTTGCTCTGGGGCCGTTCATTTGTTGTTCGACTACGACGATCTCTTTTGGTTCGTTCGCATCGAATCCCCAGGAGATCGGGCCGCCGGTTCCGCTCTCAGGCATCACATCGTACACTCGCGCATCATTGATGCGTTCATCGATGATCTCTTTGGTGAGCGGTGGTAAGTCTTGTGAGGCTGAGGCAGGTGAATCCGGTCCGCTACCCCGGGACGACGGTGCACAACCCAACGTTCCGCCGAGTAGAATCGAACCGATAACAAACGGAAGTAGAGATTTCGATCCAAACATAACTGGGCGTTACTCGCCCGCATAACTGATCTCCATGCGTCGTATTTGTAGGCCCGCGACAAATAGCACGACGGTCGTAAAGAGAATTAAGCTCGGAACCGAGATCCATGCGGGCGTCGGTTCAACGAGCACGGCGAACGGGCCTTCGGACATTGGTACTGGGACGAGCGATTGCAAGTAATGGATCACGCTGATCTTCTTCAGCAGCGGCGGCAGTAGGAAGTTGATCCACTCCCAACCGTAAAGCAGAAGGCCCGGAATGATCGGATTCCTGAAACGCAGTCCAATTATCAGAAATACCGCTCCGTATCCGATACAGGCGAGGATAGTGATCCCGAGATAAGAAAGCATCTGGCCCGCACCTGCACCGCTGGTAAAGAAGGCCTGTGACTCTGTCGGAAAGATCCCAAAGTAAAGAATCGACATCGAACCGACTGTCGTGATGCTGAACAACACCACGGTCGCGATGAGCCCGGACAGATACTTGCCGACGACAAGCACTTCTCGTCTCACCGGCGAGAGAAAATAGTAATGCAGGCTCCGGTCCACCACCTCGCCGCGAAATAGGTTCATAAAGACCCATGCGCATCCAAAGAAAACCAGTGTGCGCAGGATCAATGCACCATATATGGCCGCATATACCTGGCTAAACTCGCCGAAGTTCTCCATCTCATCCGTCGGCGGTGGGAAGAGGGCGAGTAGTGACAAAAGCACAAGCGGAGCTCCCGCGATCAAATAAAGCAGAAGTGCGCGACGGCTCAGGAAGTTCTTCTTGATCTCAAGGCCCATGATCGCAAGCGTCTGCCGCGTCCATAGCGACCAAGAAGACCCGCGTGCGTCCGAGGTAGAATTCTTATCTCTTATCTCAGAAGTTGAATTCATTAGGCTGGCCCTCCGTCGGACGTAATCAGGTATTGATAGACCGCATTCAGATCATCATCGACCGGGGCGACCGATTCGACCTGAAGATTCTGCTCGGTGATCACCTTATTTAACAGTAGGTAGAAATCATCGGGCCGACGCGTTTTAACAAAAAGGCCGAGACGGTCGTTATGTATTCGGGCCTCGACTGTGTATTCGTTTTCGAACAGCCGAGCGGCCAGCACTTGCGGACGGTCGCAGCGGATCAGAATTTGGATCGGATGGTCGTCGATCTCATCACGCACTCCGTGAACATCGCCCTCGGCGACCACATAGCCGTTTTGCATCAGGACGACGTTGTCAGACATCATGTCCACTTCGTGCAGGATGTGGCTTGAAAGGATAAGGTACATCCCTGCGTCTGCGAGCTCTCGAAACAGGCGAATGATCTCTGCACGCGCCATCGGGTCGAGGCCGTTCAGGGGCTCGTCGAGAACGAGAACCGTAGGATCATGCGCAATAGATTGAGCGAGGCGAACACGTTGCCGCATACCTTTGCTGAACGCCGAAACTTTGCGGTCCGCAGCTTCAACCAGCGAGACCCGTTCGAGCGCCGTTTGCGCCAACTGGGCAGTTTCCTGTTTTGTATAGCCATGAACGCGAAGATAAAACTCAATAAACTCACGTGCCGTCGCACCGCGTGGGAACGAGTCGAACTGGGAGCAGTAACCCAACTTCTGAAAAATCTCCTCGGGCTCAGTGGGCGATACTCCGAGGACGCGGATGCTGCCATTTGTCGGCTTTAGCAAGCCCGTCATCAGGTTCATCAACGTTGTCTTGCCGGAACCGTTTGGCCCTACAAGACTCGTGATGCCAGGTGCGATCTGCAGGTTGATACGGTTAACGCCGAGAACCTCACCGTAGAATTTCGACACGTCTTCAAAGACGATCATATTCTCCGTCGATGTTGTTTCGCTTACAGGTGTCATTTGATCACCTCGTAAGCACGAACTTTGCGGGAGAGTAACAAGACGCAGATGCCGCAAATAAGCGCGAGCACCAGCCACGATGCCCAAAGAGGCGGCTCGAGCAATGCGATGTCAAGAAACTGTCCATCATAGATCGGACTGTTCACTCTCCCACGAATGGCTCCGGTCTGGCGTTCGAATATCCCGAAAAGGCCGCTCCAGATGCTGGTCATTGTCGTCCAGAAGCTGATCAGATGTCCGACCCGCGTCAGAAAGAGCTGATTAACGATCGCGCCGAAAGCGCTCGGCACAAAGAACAGTCCCAGCATCGCGCCGCTCGCAACCACACGCCACTTGAGAAGCGACGAGATGGCGAGAGCGATCAACGAGAGCACAATTATCCAGACAAGGGAGCCAAAGAAGATCGCCCAGATCATCCATAGATTCGACCACAGCCACGAGACGCCGCCGAGCGAAGCTTGAAAAAAGAAGATCAACAAACCAGGTATCCACGTCACCAGCGACAGAAGAATTCCAACCACTGCCATCTTGCCGAGTACGTATTCGGTTCGCGAAAGCGGCCGGCATAGATAGAGCGGCAGAGCGTTGTTCGCCAGGTCGCGGGAGATCAGCGGCGGAGCGACGAGAACCGTGAGGATAAAGGCAAATGCCCCCTGCACCTCGATCAAGGTATTAAAGAACGTGGCGTCGATCGGCAGAAGTTCGCGGACATTTATTTGGAGCAACGCTAACGCGTTCGCGTTGTGATGCAGATAGACCAAAATGGCCGCGACGAGCGGATAGATAAAGCAAAGTATAAAGATCGTCGTGAACAGCTTCGACTTGAAAACCTCGCGCAGGGCATATCGAGGTATAACGAGAAAGCGCGACCATGCCGTGGGCGATTCGCCCTCGTATGCTCGGTAGAGATGCTCATATACGGCCATCGTTTGCCCTCCCGTTCGTGTCTGGGTTCTCGTTCTCCATGGCCTTTAGGAAGATATCCTCCAGCGAATCGCGTTTGAAATTGAGCCGTCGGATCTGCACTTCGTTCGTATGGGCGAGGCGGTACAGATCGCTGATCTCCACCGTCTCCTGCATGATGACCTTTATACGCCGCTCACCGAGCAGGGCGTACTCGCATCCGAGCTCCCCGATCGCCTCCGCAAATCCGGCACGGTTTCCGCCACGCGTTTCGATCTCGATAAATTTACGGTTCGCCTTGCGTTCCTCTTCGAGATCACAGTTTGCGGCAATGTAGCCGTCCTTCAACACAAGGATCTCGTCGCAGCATTCCTCTACGTCGCGAAGCAGATGCGACGACAACAAAATACGCGCCCGTCCGCCGTCGCGGATCTGACGAATAAGCGAGATCATACGGTTTCGCGTCGGCGGATCAAGGCCGTTGGTCGGTTCGTCGAGAATGATGAGCTTGGGCCCGTGGACGATCGCCTGTGCAAGCTTGGCAAGCTGCTTCATGCCGAGTGAGTAGCTATCAACAGGCCTGTAACGAGCCTCACCCAGCCCAACGTAAAAGAGTGCCTCGTGAGCACGTTCGAGAGCATGATCCGCAGGAATCCCTGAAAGCTCCGCCATCAAACGGACAAAGTGAACGCAAGACATCTTCGCGATAAAAGAATCTCGCTCCGGCATGTACCCAACGGCCGCACGAACCTGCTTCGCATCGGTAGTTATGTCCTGCCCAAAGATACGTGCGGTACCCGACGTCGGCGGATGAAAACCGAGCAAAGTGTGGATGAGCGTAGTCTTGCCCGCCCCGTTCGGCCCAAGCAGTCCGATCGCGCGACCGTTGAGCACGCCATCCAACGATCTCAGGATCGGACGCTTACCGAAGGTTACGCTTAGTTGTTCAAGTTCAATGACGCTTGTCATGGTGCTATTCTAGTCAACTCTTGAAGCCCGCTATCTAACTCTGCCAGACATTGGTATCGGTAACTAACCGCCACTTCTCACCTTCAAACTTTATGACTGCGTGCCAGCCTTCGGTAAACGTCTGCCCATGAACCAGCTCGAACACTGCCGTTTTCGTTCTCTTATTGAAAGCGACTAGTTTTACCGATATATCCTTATTGGCATATCGAGCAATTTGGAATAGGCCCATGTTTCTCCGTACGAGCTTCTCCAGGTCACGGCTATCACCCTCAAGATATATTTGCTGCGCAACAAACTTTAAGACAGGTGAGGAATACGTTCCTGTTTGGCGTTTTCGCCAATCGTCCAGTGCCTTCAGTCCATCATCCTCGCCCAACTGGTTGATGATGTATTGCGAATTTAGACTCACTTTCTGCTCGGAGTCATCCAAGGCTCGTATCAATTCGGGCATTCGCAGGTCGGCACTCTCAAAAAGCTTGGCGAGTTGCTTATTTGCATGACTGCGATCCATTTCTAACAAGAGCTTTCTTGTCTCCGAATACTGACTGGGCTGATTCTGGGCAAGAACGAAAATTGTCGAACTGAGTGTTACTAGGCATATGATTACGAATCGCATATTTTTGATAGTTCGACGAACGACGTTCCGATGATACAACGAAAACCGACGGACGTTGGAATTCGTCCGCCGGTATCTGTTCTAAGTTGCGTTGATTTTATTCACTCTTCTTCTGTACGTCTTTATCTCCCATTGCGTTCATTAAAATATGCTGCATTTCAAATGAATTTGGAAGGCCGATAAGACTTGCCGGGCTTAGGCCGAAGGCACCGCCCTCAGTGTTGGCCGCGAGGGTGATGCGATCACCTTGTGCGTAGGCATAAGCCAGAGTCGGAGGAGCGTTCGCGTCGATCGAACCAAGCTTCTGTCCGTCCGCCGTATTCTTGAGCCGTTCGGCAAGCGGTCCCATTATCCCTGCGAGATCGTGATAGAAGATGGCGGAGAAATTGGTGTTGCCATCCTGCGGCAGTGCACTCATAAATCGCGACGAACGAACCAGCGTATTGCCCGAATCACGAAGCGAGACGGCCTGCTCAAGTAAAGCCCGGCTTTGAGCGGCGACGAGGTAGCCGTTTGCGTACGTGTAGTGAACTTCCAATCCCGCGGCAGCAGCAGACTTGATCGAATAGTAGGTGCGATTGCCCGCCGTCGTATTCTCAATACTCAGCTTGCCCTTGCCGTGCAGGACGGAAAACTGATTAAGCTTTTCGATAGCACGCTCGAACGTATTCTGCAGTTTTGCCTGGTCATAAACTTCCAGGATCACCTTCCACGAAGGCGTCGGCAGCAGCGGGCCGTCGATCGCGAAGGCAAACTCTCCACCGAGCGGTGCGGCAAAGTCGTTGCGAATACTGAAACCCTGCTCCTGTTCGATCCCCGCCATCTGCGCCCGGACGTCAGGCTGGACCTTCTCGAGAAATCCGATCAGATCGTCAACCAACAGTGCTGGTTCCTTGACCACAAAAGCGGTCGCAACATTAGCATTCGGCGAGACGAAGTCTAACGCTCCCATCGGACCCGGAGCTGCCAGCCACGAGGCGATACCGCGATCGGCTTCGTTGAACGTCAACGCAGCCTTTGTCAGCGTCTTGCCGCCCGTTTCCTTTTGCTCGACGACAAAGTGTCGCAGATTAAGTACACCAATCTGCTTGAGGCCGTCGACATGTCGCTGTTCTTCCGGCGTATTTGTCTTATTAACAGCTTTTGCAACGATCTTTTCGAGGTCGGCGGCTACCAAAAGCCCGGCGCCGTCCTTGTAAACTTCAGCTATACGCTGGTGGAACGATGACGTCGCAAAACGATTGGTGCCTGGAGCCTTGAGCGTCGTTGCAAACCCGCGAAGGCTCTCGATCTGTGGCGAAGCTGCAAATATATCGTTATTGATCCAAACAAAAACTTCCTGCTTGGCGTTCTTACCCACCGACGGTTTTGCTGTCGTGGTCATCGGATCGTCGATGATCCGAACGTTTGGCATATCGCCTGATTCCTTGGCAAAACGAGCAAGCTGTTCATCCAAAAACGTACGGAAGCCGGCCGCATTCTTTATTTCGCCAAGTACGAGGATCCCGCTCGGCTCGCCTTTCTTCGCGTCCATCTCAGCCGTGACGACGATCTCGTCGCCGAGTTGCGAACCAAATTCCTGAATTCGTGTCATCAACTGTCCGTTAATGCCTTCATGGTTGCCTTTCCACCAGTCGGCAAGTGCTGGATTCTGCTTGATCCGCTCCTGCATGATGCGTTGTGACTGAGCGAGCGTCTCGCTCAGATTAGGCAGGGCCGCGTAGAACACGGTATTCTCCGGCACGAGATCGACAAAACGCGAAGTGTGACGCACGCCCGGACGCTGAACTTTCTGATTGATCTCCTTCCGTAATTTGGTGAGTTCAGAAACGAGACTCGCGTAACGCGATGCGTTGCGACTCCACGCTACATTTTTCTCGACTGGAGTCTTTTCCAAACCGGCACTGGTCGTTGTCTGGTCGCCCGGAAGCAAAGTTTCGTCCTTGCCCGCGTGATTAACTTTTACTTCACCCTCAACAACCGAAACGCGCGAGCCTTTGGTTCCGCTTTCTACGCCGAAGATCGTGCCTTTGACCGAGACGAGCGAATCGGGAGTCTGAACGAATAGACGGCCATTATGCTGTTTTGCAGCCTCAACGATCACATCGCCGCGGTCGAGCTTCACGGTCACACCGCGCATATTCTCGCTCACCGAAAATTCCGAACGCTCACGCATCTCGACGGTCGAACCGTCAGGGAGACGCAGTACAGCGGTCGAATCCTTAGCCGTGCGTACCTGCTCGCCCTTTTTAAGCTGCTCACCGGCCGCAAGCTCTCGGGTTTGCGAATCGGAAACCACATAGACCTGGCCGTTCGCACTATCGAGCGTCGCCGCAAGTGTGCTGCCTGACAGATCGACGCGTTCGTACAAGAACAGTCCGCCGATCCCAACGGCTAGAACCATTACAGCAGCAATGCTCCAACGAGCGATGTTGGTGTTGCTCCAACGGCTCGTGCCTGTGCGGAGTGGTTTTCGCGTCGAGCGAGCGGCGTGCTGCGGAGCTACGAATGTAGCCGATTTGGCAGCAGCGATATTACGCTGAGCCTTCAGCTCCTGACGGCACGGAATGCACTCGTTGGAATGATCTTCCAAGAGCAGCTTGCGGGCCGTCGAAAGTTCCCCGTCGAGATAGGCAGGCATCAATGACTGAAAATCATCGCACCCGTGAATTTGTTCGTTATTATTCATTGTATTTATACCTTCCAAATATGAAGTTTCCGACGATAAATTATTTCCGCTTATCCGCGCCCAGACCCGATCGGCCGATCGGTCAATGATCGACGCATCGATCTGCTCGTCGCGTATTTCCCGAGTGGCATTATCGATGATCGCGTCCAGATCGTGCTTATTGTGCTTCATGATGTTTCTCCAAATATTTTCCGATCTCTTTTCGCAGCCGAGTCCGTGCCCGGTGCAGCGTCACGGCGACGACCATTTGTGACGTGCCTAAAACCTCGGCGATCTGTCCGTTGTCGTACCCCTCAAAGTAACGCAGAGCGAAAGCCGTCGCGGCTCGCCCTTCGAGCTTTGCAACCGCTTCGCGGATCAGGTTGCGAAGTTCTGCATCAGCAAGATTATCCGCCGGGCTTGGAGTCGATAAAAGCGCGTTTTGATCAAAATCGACAACGTCCAGCGAAACAGCGTTAACGCGTTTTCGGCTCCTGACAATGTCGAGCGAAGCGTTGATCGCAGCCCGATACAAAAATGCACGAGGATTCGGCGAAAGGTCGCGACCGGCCCACCCCGGGGTCAGACGCACGAAGATGGTCTGCAGCACGTCCTCGGCATCACTATGGCTGCCGGTGATCCGATAGGCGACGCGAAAGATACCTTTATAATGGTCGCGAAAAAGAACACCGAGTTCTTCACCCGCCGCATGACCAGCGACGACCGAAAGCGTAGCCGCCCCTTTAGCGGAGTCTATCGGATCGTTTGCAGATAAAATGTTAGCGGCCTGTGTCACGTTCTTCTCCAAGAATCGGCTTCTACAAATATAAACGTTCGCGGCGCCGGAATATTAACAGCAATAAGAAATAAAGTTTTACAACACCTTAAATATTATTATTGGGATTTGGCCAAGCCTTGCAGTTTAGAGCCAATTTCGCCTAAGATCCCGGATTCCAAGCCGTGCGCCGAAATAGCAATTTCGACAGATTTTCGCACGACCTAAAACAAACAATACGTTGACTTTGCGTCTATTTGGAGGCTATTCGCTTGAGCGTTGGTAAATACTCGAAAAATTAGGTTTCGTTGATGTCTCTTACAAATCGGTGCGCGGAAATGCTGGTTCGGCTTTCGCCGACTAGGAATTTACCCCATTCTGTATTTAAAAAATATTGCCTAAGAATGTGCAAATAAAAGGGTTGACTTCGCTGACACGACACGTGATAATAAAGACAATTTACAAAAGCGAAGTCTTATTTACAAAAGCAAAGTCTTATTTGTGATGTATTTTGGGCTGTCAGTCGGGTTCGTGTGCCGTTATGAGCGTTGTCATCGGTGTCAGCGAATCGGGCGCTTGGTCCATCAGGAGAAACTACCATGCTAGGAAAACACAAAATGTTTATTACGCGTATCGCGTTAGCCGCACTGCTTTGTGCATTGTTCATACCTATCGCAACCGCCGGGGCCTCGGCCGCCGGCTTTTCGCTGACGGACTCTGTTCGAGAGTTCTTTGGCATGGCGGTGGTTCAGAGCAGTAGTGATCCTGATCCTTCCTCTAACCCGGAAGCAAGTGCAACGCCCAAATCGGGCCGCATGGTTGTTGTGCGCTCGCTTCGTGCAGTGGGCAGCGAATCGCCCGCGACCGTGGCGACGATCACGACCGACCAGCCGGATTACGGTCCGGGCGAAGTCGTGGTTATCACCGGGACCGGTTGGGAGCCGGGCGAGACAGTCCGGTTGACGATCGTACGCGACCGGCCACCGGTCGGTGACGGCGATACGGAAACGATTATCCTGAACGCCATCGCTGATGCCGCCGGGAATGTTGAAAACAGTGAATACGTGGTTCTAGAGGAAGATATCGGTGCATCGTTCGCCCTTACTGCGCTTGGCCTTACCTCCGGGCGAACCGCTAGTGCAACTTTTACAGACGCGCTTATTTGGTCGGCCACGAGGAGTCCGGCGACGGTGGCGTTTGGAGTTCCTACAACCTTTACGTTTACAGGGGTTAGTGGTGGAGCGAATTGCGGCGGCGAGTCTCTGGATTCTTTCCAGGTTGTTTTTCCTAGTGGAACCACGCTTACGTCACCGACTGCAACGATCACGACGGGTACCTGGGTCGCAAGCGTCATCAATAGTGGGTTGGCTTCGCCGACAGTGAGAGGAGGCCTTGGAAATAAAGTTTGCCCTGGCGAATCCCTGACGGTTACCGTAGTTGCAAATATCCCGGGCCCGGCGGCATCGTTCACTTTCGTGCCTCAGGCTTTCCATAGCGACAACTGGACAACGGGCCCGTTCGCCGCTCCAACCGGCGGTCCATTTGGTCTTAGCATTGTTGCGAATACCCCTCCTGTTGCCAGCGCTGTAGCTATCGATGACACGACGCCCACATACGGTCAACTCCTGACAGGAAGCTATACCTATTTTGATGCCGACGGAGATTTGCAAGGAACATCAACATTCCGCTGGCTCCGAAACGGTGTTACACAGGTCGGAACAGCACTTACATACACCGTGCAGGCCGCTGACATAGGCCAGACACTAACATTTGAAGTCACTCCGGTTGCATTGACAGGCGTTTCACCGGGACTTGCTGCACAGAGCTCAGCTTCATCTGCCGTTGCCAAGGCAACGCTGACCGTAACGGCATCGAGCCACACGGTAACGTTTGGCGCCGCGGCACCGACGATCACACCCGGCTATACAGGATTCATCTCTCCGGACAATGCGGCAGGCATCGATACTCCGCCGATTTGCTCGACCACCTACACGGCC
>JANNWQ010000007.1:0-9245 GCA_031408595.1 Acidobacteriota bacterium
TAATTAGCTTAACTACCATAGACCCTTTATTTTTTTTTGAATCAGGGCTGGAACGGGGAGGTCTCGATTTTTTGGTCGCTTGCCGTAGAGGAACAATTCTACATCTTCTGGTCGGTAATTGTGCTGTTTACGCCGGCGCGATTCCTTCTCGCATGGTTCCTGATCCTTTGCGCAATCGGACTACTATCTGTCATAGCGCTCCCATTGTTTTTTTCGGATACGGACATGCTATTTGTTCTCCCAAACGCTAACTTTTTCTCTCTCGGCTTGGGCTCAATGTTGGCGCTTCGCGATATCTTTCCGAGACTGTTACGAGTATCAATAAGATTTGCTGGCTATGTCACGGTTTGCTTCCTCATATTGAATAGCGTGCTCATAGCCGGTACACATTTTGAAGGCTCAGATCAAATCCACTACATAACGATGATCATTGCCTTTTTTTGGCTCGTCAATAAGGCTTCTATTGGCTTTGATGGTTTGGTCGGGAAGATCCTGACTTTTCCGGTCTTTTTATACATCGGTCGAATAAGCTATGGGTTATATATCCTCCATCTCTTCGCCGCTTACCCTTCGGCGTTTTTTTGTAAAAGAATACTTGGGGTTCATGAACCGACGCAATTGCAATGGGTTTTGCTCAATACAATTTTTACTTTGGCAGGAGCGGCAATTTCTTGGCACCTATTCGAAAACCCTATCAACTCTCTAAAAAACCATTTTTTTTATCAGCGGAAGAGAGTCGAATAGAGGCCGCATGGGCGGGGTAGACGGCGATGGCCTTAGAAATAAAATCCCGCCGATGCGAATGAGCCTGGCTGAAGATCAGCCGCTTGTACGCCGGGCTGTCTTTGCCCGAGCCAAAATGCTTTTGAACCCACTCAACCTTGTGCATCGCTGCACCGGGGTTTAGCCACGGCGAGGTCGATAGGATGTAAGTGTTCAAATGCTCCGCAAGAGTGCGGAAGCTCTCGACCGCGTTCGGCATCGGGCCCATCAGGCTAAAAATTCCAGGGCACTCATCATAATTGCCGGCATATTTGATCCTGTCCTCCTCACTGAGTCGGGGCGATCCCTGACGGGAAGTCGACCAAAACGTTGTGCATGTCCACGTATACTGTTTTCTTCATATTTTTTTCTCTCATTATCTCTGGTGTGGTGGGGAGCCGACTCCAACCTCACGGGCGTTTGCCTGGAGGGCGTCTTCCTGCCTCTTTATTTATTTCTCGAAGGGGGCGGGTTGGTATCCGTACTTGTGCCGCCGTTCCGCCGGAATTGCTCTTTCGCTTCCTCGAGCGTCCAGGGCTGCTTTTGCTGCTCGGACACCGCTCGGATCGCCGCTTCGCTACCCTTATGGCTGGGGGATGCTGAATCTAGGTGTAGCCCTGAAAGCCTTTGCTCCGCCGGGACGGGTCGCTCCCCGAAGGCGTCCTTTATAGTCAATCGCGGGACTTGGAAAGGCCAAGGCCAACATCAAAGTCTCAACTCTCAAGCACCTCCAACGTTCACCTGCTGACCGCCGTCACTTGCAATATTTACCTGGTTCGCATTGTTGATGGTAACCGGTGCATAACGCCGTAAATCCCTAAGCTGACGGAGAGTTCTCAAGAATATTCTGTTCCACCGATCCACCATCTGGACGGAATGTTCAAGGGCTTGTTGTTCACTTACAGACGGCCGAAACCAGTAGCCGTCCGTCCATCCATTTCTTCTGTTCTCCACCTGCTTCTGAAGTTTGAAGCTAGTGTAATCCGGGTGTTCTTCCCGCTCCCGGGTCTGCGATCGCGTAACCGTCTGTTCGACCCAGTACTGCCACTGAAAATACGCCTGAGACATCATGTCAATCAAGCTAATTTCGATACCGCCCTTGGGTTGCCATTCGTCGACGAAGGATTCGCGCACGCCCTGGAATCTGGCAATGTTCCATACCTGTTTCATATAGGCGGCCGGAAAAGCGATATTTGCCGACAGGTGCCCGCTTTCAAACTCCTTGCGTCCTTCCCGCTTCGCTCGCTCCCAGAATCTCTCCGCGACGCGAGGAGCCTCGTATTGCAATTCCATCAAGTCTAAAAAGTTTAAACTCTCAAGAGGGAGCTCCATCAATGTGCTGAATCTCTCTTTTGCCTCCTCTTCGTTCTCACAAGCGTGGAAGGCTCTCGCCCTCGCTTCTTCTGCCGGTAGCGACCCACCGTCGGGGCTACGATAATAGGCTACCGTACGCACGAAGGCTTGGTGCATCTGCCGGAAAAGTGAGGAGTATCCAACCCGCGATTCGAGCGAATCGATCGGAATTCCTTTCATTGAGTCTTCGCGTTTTGGGCCGACGTCTTCCCATCGGTCAAACATCGCATTAAAGACGTAGTACCGCTCGGCTGGGATATCCTCCACGGATTCACAGGCCGCCTCCGTTTCGGGTTGCGGCGCGTTTGTATTCGCTCCCCCGGTTGCTAACTCGTTGTCATTCGATTGAGGTTCTTTTCCTTTTTTCATTTCTTACTGATAGCTAAAATAAATGGGTATTACAGTGAAGATATCTCACGCAAACGAAGGCCGATTTCCGTCAGCCGACGTTTTGCGTCCCGTAGGGATTGCCGGTAGGCGGCTCTCTTGGCTCTCGCCTCTGCAACCACCTTGGCCAAGCCTTCAACGGCATCCTTCGGGATATAATACTTGTGTAGTTTTCCCTCAATTCGGGTGATAAAGTACCAATATCCTGGGTGTAGCTCGCCCTTGGCACATTTACAATTGACCTTCCCGCACCGCACCGACAGTCTGTACAAACCGCCGTTAGAAATCTCATGTGCCGTCTTAGGTAACGTTTTGCGTGTTTTTACTCTGGTCATGTGCTTTGGCAACTGGTCTATGGGTCTAGTGTTACCGCCAGTCGTATCTTCTAGACCCGGGCGTCACTGCGGACGCACCGTCATGCGCTGTAGGGGCGGTCAGACATCTGAGCTTCCACGCACCGGCAGAACGTCTCGGTGCCATGACTTACTCCTCATTCAGTCGCTAGGGTAATAGGGGCTTTAACACTTTTGTCCATCTTTTTGTCCATCGCGGCCGTTTGTAAAAATTAATGGCATCCTGTCGCCGAATAGATTATGAGCTGATGGATTTGGCTCGCTCCTTGTCGTACCTCCGGAGATGTTTGTCAATCACAGCGCGGTGGCCATGCTTTAATCGCGAACGTTTCTGAGCCTTTCTATTCTGTTCCCGGCGTGAATCATTTGATTTTCTTGGGCGTCCAGCTCGTCCGCGGCGTTTTAGTTCCGTTTCGGCGAGTTGAATGCAAAGGCGTGATTGGCTAGTCTCTTGATCGCTGAGATCTTCACATAGCTTTTTCAACTGTTCAATTGTGATCTTAGAACTCATGTCAGCAAAAATAGATTTGTACCCCATTTCTATTCACACCACCGGCATCCCTAATCTTTATCTTTAAGACTCTTCCTAGGCTCAATACGAATCTACCAACCTTGCTTGCGATACTACTTAGCGGGGGGTGTGGGGGGCAGCCGCCCCCCGCAACTCTCCATGGATAGCCGCTCTATGTTTCGAGGATTTACGATAGCTCCACTTCATCTACTTACTCGCCTCTTTATTACTGATAAGCTGACCCGGACGCCGCCTGTGGTTATGACATCAAATAGCCATTCGTTGCCGGGAAGAAAACCATTTCTGGGAAAGAGCGATTTCAAATACTCTGGATTCAGCCACCCCTCACGCTCTTCGCGCTACCAGGCTTAACTATCTTCGTTCAGGTTGTTAAACGACCTCTATCGACGTGTGCCGATCAGCGATAATTTTGAGCTTAATGTCCGATCTCATCGCTCACAGGAACGGACGGAATGAGTCCCATCATGCCGGCAGAAGATCACTGGGCGATCCTCTCAAGATAATCCGTCAAGTTTTGGTTCAGCACGAGCACACGCCGGCCAAATTTAGTCGCCTTTAGGCGGCCCGATTTGATTTCCTTGCGAACGAACGCCTTTGAAAGTGTTGTCTCACGACTGATGTCGTCGACAGAGTAGGCCAATTTGCTAGGGTTCTTAGGTTGTTGTTCTTGCATTAGCGTATCGATATCGGGTAACATGTTATTCATTCAGGGTCATTCTAGAAATATGAGAGATTATCTGTCAACGTCATTGACACATAAAGACTTGTTGTCACGACCTATTACCCTTCTTGCAGATATAACCCGTTATGCAGAGCATAATCCATCAGCCTTCTACAGCCTTACTCAAATTTCTTTCGCTCGGAAATGCCGTCGGTTGCTGGTCCGATACGGCGAGCGGGCCCCAGTCCCTCAAAGATCCCGACTCGACTTTTGATCGAATCGCAAAGCAGATGATGGGCGCCGCGGGCGAATCCGAGAAGTATTCCGCCGACCACGGCCTGAGACTCTATCTGCTAAGCGACAGACGAGAGCAATTTCGCCGAGCGGCCCTAAAGGCATTGCTGGCCGACAAGCCCAAAGAGTTTCAGAACTACATAATCGCCGGGGTAGTTTCTCCTAAAGATGAAATTGGCATTTGGAATTCGTGGCAGCGATATGTTGAGTTCTATAACCGGGCTCACGTTTTGAGCAGCCTCCTTGATTACAAGGAACGTTTGGCGGAACACGGATCCGGTATTTACTACGAGAGTGAGCTGATGCGCGGAACGCAGGAAGTCACCTTCGGCCCAAAAAGTTTGCGCTGTGAATTAGTAAAAGATTTAGTGGTTGAGGAGTTCAACCCCGAACGCCTTGGCCGTTGCAAGAACTGCCAGCAAATTTTTTGGACCGCACGGCTTCGTGCACTTTATTGCTCGACACGGTGCAGCTCCGCTATGCGTCAGAGACGCCTACGACAGCGAAGACGGCAAACGGAAAAGAAAACGATAAGAACGCAGCATCGGGGGGAGGAGTAGGCATGGCAATTTGGAAACGTGGGAAATGGTTTTGGATGGACGCAGTTGTAAATGGGCATCGTTACAGGGAGTCACTGGGTACTACCGATGCGCGCAAGGCGCCGGGTCTCGAACGTGAGAGGATCGTACAACTACAGAATCGGGCCCCCGACCCAACGAGGAAGACTCGGTCATTTGGAGCGTTGACAATTGATCTGGCCATAGATGCATACATCGAGGAACGTCGGGCTCAGGTCTCCGGGCGGATGGTCCAGTATTGGACGGAGCAGTCTCGCCCCCTCTCTAGGTCGATGGTCTTTAAGGGGATGTCATTGAAAAAAATCAAAGCCGGAGATCTCGGTGCCTATCAACAAGAGCGTCTCGGTTCCGGCAGATCCCCAAAAACCGTCAATGGCGAGCTTTCCGTGTTATGTCAGCTATTAAAGCACGCCCGACTCTGGTATCGATTCGTAGACGATTATCGGCCGGTCCCGAATACACGTCCGCCTGTGGGGCAGGCAATAACTCCCGAGCAAGTTGAACGGTTGTTCGAGATTGCAAAGGAGCGCACCGATTGGACTTATGCATGCACGGCAGCGACGTTGGCTTTTTATTGCGGTATGCGAACCTGTGAGATCAAAGGACTGCAGTGGAAGCATGTCGACTGGCAAAATCAAAAAATCGATATTCGACGATCAAAAACTCCTGCCGGGTGGCGCACTCCATCGCTAAATAAAACTTGCCTGACTGCCCTTAGGAGCCTGTTCGAATCTGTGAGCCATCTAGGCGCCAATGAACCTGAGCACTTCATTTTTCCTTGGCATGGGCGGGAACAAAAGATTGATCCGACGCGGCCAATGACTTCGTGGAGAACGGCATGGCGATCAATACGCAAGAAGGCCGGCCTGGAAACAGTCAGGTTCCACGACGGGCGACACACCGCTTTAACGACCCTTGCAGAACACGGGACACCAGATTGGGTTATCCAAGCTCAGATTGGCCACGTCGATCCTCAAATGATGAAGACGTACAGTCACATACGTAGGAAAGCCCTGGATGAGGCCGCGGCCGCATTAGAACCGCGACAAAATAGGTCCAAAGAAGCGACGGCTAATTCAATCCTCGAGATGCCTTTAATCGGCTGAGTCCTACTGCCGGTTTGCCGGTTATGTCACAATCCACGTCACAAACGCGAAACGG
The DNA here is from genome assembly GCA_031408595.1 of Acidobacteriota bacterium. Lineage (GTDB taxonomy): Bacteria > Acidobacteriota > Blastocatellia > Pyrinomonadales > Pyrinomonadaceae > OLB17. Next base: position 6,082 of record JANNWQ010000007.1, read on the forward strand.
GCACCTTAACGGTGCCCGTAACTTGTTGATTAAATTGGCTCCGCAGGTAAGACTCGAACTTACAACCCTTCGGTTAACAGCCGAATGCTCTGCCATTGAGCTACTGCGGAATATGGCACGCCTCGCAAGCGCGTAGGCGAACATAAAGATTAGGAATTTCGGCTATGGTTGTCAAGTAACTCAGGGCAACCTTTGTCCTGCGGACGGCACGTCCGTATAATCGAGATTTCCGATATCTGACGGGAGTTTGTCGCTTTGCATCACGAAACTATCATCATTTTGGATTTTGGCTCACAGTACACGCAGCTTATTGCTCGTCGTGTTAGGGAGCAGGGCGTTTATTGCGAGATACATCCGTTTCACCTTTCGGCGGACGCGATCGCAGCAAAAAAGCCGATGGGCGTTATTTTGTCCGGAGGGCCATCGAGCGTGACTGATGACGATGCTCCACGCGTAGAGGAAGGTTTTTATCAGAAGCTCAATGTTCCGATCCTCGGCATTTGTTATGGAATGCAGCTCGTTGCTCTCGACCTAGGCGGGTCGATCGAACCGGCGAATCGACGCGAATATGGGCACGCTCGTGTGAAGGTGTTGAGCGGTAAGACGGCTTTGTTCAACGAACTCCCTTTTGAACTCGATGTTTGGATGAGCCATGGCGACCACATGACGCGAATGCCGGATGGGTTTGTCGCAGTGGCGACCAGCGATGACGTGCCGACCGCGATCGAGAATCCGGAACGCGGTATTTATTGTGTGCAGTTTCACCCAGAGGTCTCGCACTCACCGCTCGGCAAGGAAATACTAAGAAATTTCGTATTTCATATTTGCGATTGTAAAGGGGACTGGACGCCGGCTCAATTTATTAAAGAAGAGGTGGAGAAGATCCGCAAGATCGTCGGCCCGACCGGAAACGTTGTGTGCGGACTCTCTGGCGGGGTCGATTCGACGGTGGCGGCGGTGCTGGTGCACGAAGCGATCGGAGACAGACAAACTTGTATCTTTGTAAACAACGGTCTGCTGCGGTATCGCGAGTTCGAAGATACTCTGGAGGTCTACAAGAACAATCTGCATCTTAACGTCCGTGGCGTGGATGCGTCCGACGATTTCTATTCAGTCCTCGCAAATGTCGTCGATCCTGAGCTAAAGCGGAAAGCGATCGGAGCCAAGTTCATCGACGTTTTCGACGCCGAGGCTAAGAAGATCGGTGATGTGAAATGGCTCGTTCAGGGCACACTTTATCCTGACGTGATCGAATCGGTAAGCTTACGCGGCTCGTCCGTCACTATAAAATCGCACCATAACGTCGGCGGCCTGCCGGAAAAGATGGACCTCAAGCTGATCGAGCCTCTGCGTGAGCTTTTTAAGGACGAGGTAAGGCTGATCGGCAAAGACCTCGGCATTCCCGACGAAATTCTCCAGCGTCACCCATTCCCCGGCCCGGGCCTCGGCGTTCGCATCCTCGGCGACATCACCCCTGAAAAGGTCGAACTTCTCCAAAAAGCCGACCGCGTTTTCATCGAGGAACTCCACAATTTCGGCATCTACCAAGACGTCTGGCAAGCCTTCGCCGTTCTGCTCCCGATCCAATCAGTCGGTGTGATGGGTGATTTCCGCACATACGAACGAACCGTCGCGTTGCGCGCCGTTACCTCGACCGACGGTATGACCGCGGACTGGGCAAGGCTGCCGCATGAGTTTCTGGCTGCAGTTTCGTCGCGGATCACGAGTGAAGTTCGTGGTGTGAATCGTGTTGTTTACGACATCTCATCCAAACCGCCGAGCACGATCGAGTGGGAATAATGGACAATATTACGCCAGCAATTGTTGAGTTTCGTGAAGTTGGCTATGCGATCGACCGCGTCGCTATCATCAACGGTTTCGACCTAGCAATAGAACGCGGTGAGGTACTAGTTTTGCTCGGCGAATCGGGTTGCGGCAAGACGACTACGCTGAAGTTGATCAATCGGCTTATCGAGCCAACATCAGGCGAAATTCTTGTTGATGGCAAACGCACTACGGATTGGAACAAGATCGAGCTGCGACGCCGGATCGGTTATGTATTGCAGGACGGCGGGCTGTTTCCGCACATGTCTGCAAGGGCGAATGTCGGGCTCGTTCTGACGCTTCAGGACACGGATGCTGGAGTCGTTACGAAAAGAGCAGATGAGATGCTCGCGCTCGTTGGGCTCGATCCGGTGAAATTTGGCGATCGTTTTCCACACGAATTATCCGGCGGCCAGCGTCAACGCGTCGGCGTCGCCCGTGCATTGACGCCCGATCCTGACCTGTTGCTCCTCGACGAGCCTTTCGGGGCTCTCGACGCTTTGACCCGAACCAACCTTCAAAAAGAATTTGCCCGCCTGGTCCGCGACCTCGGCAAGACTGCCGTCTTCGTCACTCACGACCTGCACGAGGCAATGCTGCTGGGGACGAGGATAGCTTTGATGGACAAGGGCCAGATCGTGCTGCTCGACACGCCGTCTAATTTTGCAGCGTCCGATCTGCCGCTCGCCCGTGCCTATCTCGAAACCGTTACCGCCCGAAATTGAAACGGTAGTAAGATACAGAACACAATGACAACCAAGAACAGACGTGAGTTTTTGAAGACCGGTGCGGTGGGTTTGGCTGGGATGGCTTTACTTGGTACTGCGAAGATCAGCGCCACGGATTTCTCGATCATCGAACTTCATCCTGAGTTGATCGAGGTGACCATTGCCGAGCTTCAGGCGAAGGTCAAATCTGGGTGGTTTACTTACCGACGTCTATCCGAAATGTATCTCGAACGGATCAAGAAGATCGATGTTCAAACCCGAGCCGTCATCGAGATCAATCCGGACGCTCTCGCGATCGCCGATGCGATGGACAAGGAACGCAAGAAGGGCAAGATTCGCGGCCCGATGCACGGCATGCCTATTCTTATTAAAGACAACATCGATACCGCCGACAAGATGCTCACGACGGCCGGTTCGCTCGCTCTTATCGATGCTCCGACACCGAAGCAGGACGCATTTGTGGTTCAGCAACTTAGGAAAGCCGGAGCGGTTATCATCGGCAAGACAAACCTGTCTGAGTGGGCGAATTTTCGTGGGAACCCTTCGACCAGTGGCTGGTCGGGACGCGGTGGGCAAACAAATAATCCATACTGGCTCGACCAAAACCCTAGC
>JANNWQ010000008.1:0-4822 GCA_031408595.1 Acidobacteriota bacterium
TCGGACTTTGGTTAGGGGCGGCGAGCCATACGTTTACAGATATGGCTGGCAGCTTTATCAAGACTGGCCGCGTGGCTAAGTTTCTCTAGCCTCGTCCACCACCCGTGCGGGCCGAGTGGAGCCGTTGGGCCTGGCGTCGAACGGCTTCGGGAACATTTCGGTTCTTTGTCAGTGCGACGAGATCGCGCAGCTGTAATCTGGTCATGATCGTCATCGAATTAGCGAGCGGCGTCCGCGGATTTTTAGCCAGCTGATGCATGATCGTGTAGCTGCGGGTCCACTGCCGATTAGACGCGATCTGGCGGAGAATGTCTTCGGATATCGAACGCATCGAGGCGATCGTCTCGACCTCTTGCTCCGTTATTCTCGGATTATTGACCACCGCCGAAGACACGAGCCGGTTCGGGTCGCGAATTAGAATGTTTCGGGCCTCGCGGTCTCCCTTTTGGCCGAGCTTGACGCGATCTTTGACGCCCATTTTCATGACGCGGTTGATCATCGAAATGCGTTCGCCCGGTATATCTTCTTCCTCGGTCTGCAGCTCGCCGATGATCTTATTTATCGCTGCTTGTCGCTGCTCTTCAGATTCCTCATAGATCTCCTCAATGTATTCGAGAGAAAGCCAGGAGTCATCCGTCTCACGATCGGGAACCTCGATATGCTGTGCGAGAAAGAGCGCATCATCGAGACTTAATCCGGATGAGCCGAGGTCACCTGCAAACTCGGCGGATTCGAGAAATTCAGCCGCAGCCTCATTGCCACGGGCACGCAGCTCGTTAGCGATCTGCTGGGCACCGCGTTCCTTTTCGAAGAACTCGCGTTTAATCTCCGACGCCCGCCGTTCGGCTTCGGGCGTGCGGCTAGAGTTCGCGATGATGGCATCGATGATCGCCGGATTCTGGATCAGCAGCTGCTGGTTGAATGAGATCAGCTCAAGCAGTGAGCCGTTTGTTGTTCGTGCGGCGAAGGAGGCGATAGCCGTCGCGGGCGTGTTCGCATTTATGAGAACGGCCTCGTGTACGCTGGCCGGAAGCTCGGTCCGCTCGGCGAAGTACCGCAACACGCTCGGAGCCGTCTCGCTCGAACGCACCGCTCCATCGATGTCCGCTGTTTGCTGCGAGCCGAGCGTCTCTAGGGCGTTCTTTTTGATCTCAGGGTCGGGATTTTCAGATAAACCAACGAGAAGTTCGAGCAGGTCAGCCTGAGGCAGCGGCAAAAGGCCTCGCGAAGCGGCGAGTTGGGCGGAGCGCGGAGCGCTACCCTCGACCACGGCTTTTACCACCGGATTGGTTGAAACAACCTCAAAACTCATAAAAGATAAGGAACAAAGCGGTTATTAGGATTATACCTCAAATGAGGTAAGACCAATCGCGCCCGCCCCCGATTTATCTACTTCAACTTTATTTCTTGACTATCAACAATCTATAAAATAGCTTACTTATGAGAGAAGAACTTGAACTTCAAGATTTCACACCATTTGAGACAGAACATTTCCTCGCGCCAGAAACAATGGTCATAGACGAATTGAAACAAAAGATCGCCGATCGCACGGCGCGTATTGGCGTGATCGGCCTCGGCTATGTCGGCCTGCCGCTGATCGTGGAATTTAGCCTGAAAGGCTATGAATCCGTGGGTTTTGAGGTCGATGAGACCAAGACGAGCGAGATAAACGCCGGGCGTTCCTACATAGTTGATGTGACGAGCGAGAACGTCGCAAAGTGTGTCGCGGATAACAAACTCGTCGCTACTACCGACTTTAGCAAGCTCGCCGACTGCGATGTCATCATCATCTGCGTCCCGACTCCGCTGCGCAAAACGAAAGATCCCGACATGTCCTACATTCTGACCGCCGGTGGCGAGATACAGAATTACATGCGTCGTAGTCAGCTAATCATTCTGGAATCAACAACTTATCCGGGAACGACAGACGAAGTTTTGCAGCCCATGTTCGAGGAAAAAGGATTTTCTCTCGACGAAGATTTTCTGCTCGCCTTTTCGCCGGAGCGCGTTGATCCGGGCAATCCACAGTACCAAACGCACAACATCCCGAAGGTTGTCGGCGGTTGTAGCAACGATTCGACCGAGGTTGCGGCGTTCCTTTACAACCAGATCGTCGATCAGGTTCATCAGGTTTCGTCGGCTCGCGTTGCCGAGGCGGCGAAGCTTTGGGAAAACACGTTTAGAGCAATAAACATCGGCATGGCGAACGAGATGGCCAAGCTCTGTAATGCTCTCGGCATCGACACCTGGGAAGTAGTCCGTGCGGCGGCGACAAAGCCATTTGGCTTTATGCCGTTTTATCCGGGCCCGGGAATCGGCGGCCATTGCATCCCGCTCGATCCGCATTATCTGTCGTGGAAGGCTCGCCAGCACGGCTTCGATTCGCAGTTCATCAGCTTAGCCGAACAGGTCAATTCGACGATGCCAAACTACGTCGTCGAACTCGCCTCAACCGCTCTAAACGAAGAACGCAAAGCGGTTAACGGCTCCAAGATACTGATCCTCGGCGTTGCATACAAAAAGGACATCGATGACATGCGAGAGTCGCCTGCTCTCTCGATCATCGACCTTCTCCGAGCTGACGGAGCCGATGTCTATTACCACGATCCGTTCGTCGCCGAGGTCACCTTCGACCACGCCTACACCATCGGAGCGGGCGATCCGCTTTATAATAAAGAACTTACGGACGACCTCATCCGCGAAGCCGACTGCGTAATAATCTGCACCGAGCATTCCCCGATCGACTACGCCCGTGTATGCGAACTAGCAAGCCTGATAGTCGATACACGAAATGCTCTGTCAACGGAGATACGCGGGAATAGCAAAGCGAAGATCGTAAGGTTATGATCTTTGATTTTTGATCTTTGATTGGATCCTGGGAGAACCTCGAAGACCTAAGGTCAAAGATCAAAGATCCTCCTCAGTCGTTTTGGTCGGTAAAAATGTCGGGGAATGTCGAAACACCGAACCGTTTCCGACATTCCCCGAACCGTTTTTTCGGCGACTTTTTTGATTTTCATTGCCTCATTCATCATTTCGGTGATTGTCGATCATTCCTGGCGGTTTGCTTGAATTGCCGTTGGCTTTAGCCAACGGTCAAAGCTCGGAAGGAGTCTCGCGAGCTTTAGCCCGAAGGTTGGGCTAAAGCCCGGGGAATTATTGGGGAGACCCACACTTCCGTTGCCTGAAGGCAACGGCAATCAGAACCATTTATCATAGTTACTGTTTCAAAGTTGACACAGAACCAAATGTATGAGACGATGCCGACATGAAAGGCGAGTGGGAAGTTTGTCCGCGGGATGATATTGCGGCGCAGTATGCGGGGATCTATGTAACGCTGAATCCGCGTGGCGAGATCGCGATGACGCGGCCAACATACGAAATGCTTGGCGAACCAAAGGCCTTGGTGCTGCTCTTTGATCGGACCAATCGCCGCATCGGCCTACAGCCCGCCGCCCTGACCACACGCGACGCCTATCCGATCAAGGTCTCCGGCCGCTGCGGCGGCAAAAAGCTCCACGCCTTCCGCCTGATCCGCGAATACCGCATCGACCTCGCGGCAACCGTAAAATTCCCCGACGCCGACATCGACGAAGACGGCATCCTCCGCCTAGACCTAAGAACCGCCCAGATCCCGCTGCGGGTGAAGAATCACAGAAGCAATCGCGACCGGCAGAATCCTTAAAACGGCAGCCGTTTGACCATGTCGATCATCTCTTCGGGTTCGACGCAATGGGCGATCAAGGCGATTTCCTGAATGGCGGCGCGGATCGGGTAGCTCTGATCGACGAGGATCACACCCGGCATCGACAAGGATTTAGAAAGACGCTCGAAAGCGTATGTGTACATTGTTCGAATATCGTGGGATAGAAGAATGCGGTTCAGCTTAGCAGCAGTTTCGAGGACAAGCCGGTCGTGTGCGGTTCTGAATCCCGCGTCCTGAATCCTTAGAACATCTATCTCAGGGAAATGTCGTCGGAGGCCACGAACGATCCTGCCGTCAAAGTCTTCATCCGTCAGAAATCGGATCATCTCAACTCTCGACGACGAGCATTTATGCGCTCTTTAAGACCGGCGGGAAGAGGAAATTCTTTCTCCAGTTTTCGCCCGATTCGTCGGGATTCTTTCTCACTTCGAGCCAGATACTTGTCGACGTGTTCCCGGTTGTGTAGATAATAGTTGATCAACGCGTAAACCTTTTTCAGGTCCAGCGTGTCGAATTGCCAAACGATCTCCTCCGGCGAAGCACCCGAATTGAAGGAATAAATAACCGAATCCACCGAAACCCGCGTCCCGGCAAGGCGCCAAACGCCCGCTTCGTTAACGGTGATAATATCTTCAACTGTATCAACCAGAACAGCCATATCGAGCAAAGTATAACACGGGCAGCGCATCGAAGAAATGAAATATAGCTTCTCAAGCTCCCCTCCTTACGAAGGAGGGGTGGACGCCGCTTCGGCGGACGGGGTGGTTCTCTCAGGCGGATTGCACGAAACATCGATCTTTTGGGGTAGCTCACGAGAGAACCACCCCGTCAGTTCCTAAAAAGCAGGAACTGCCACCCCTCCTTCGTAAGGAGGGGAGCAAGATGAGCCGCGAAGCCCACTCTCTCAACTCCCCAAACTCTCAAAACTCTTCCGTCCCCAACCCAGCTCATTCAGCGTCTCGACGATCGCCTCGCGAACTTCCTCCCGCGAACGTGAGCGGAGCCACCACTTCCTCTTGCGTTACCACAAACCGCCTTAAGAACCTTCGCAGGAAATTCATCGAAGAAAATTATACAGTCTAGTCCCTATCGCGCGGAGAATCGCGAGAATCGCAG
>JANNWQ010000009.1:0-11069 GCA_031408595.1 Acidobacteriota bacterium
GGAACACCTTTCACCAGATCTAAAGCGCGCCGCTCAACCGCTCACCCCATTTAACATGGACAATAATGTACGGCCGATCACCAGCTACGACAGCATCGTCGCTCCATTCGCAAACATCCCGGCCGGCGGCACACTCGACCAGGCCGTCTCCGAACTAGAAATGCAGCTCATCCGCAGCGCCCTCACTCGCCACAACTGGAACATCTCCCGCGTAGCCAACGAACTCGGCCTCACACGTCGTGGATTGTATCTGAAGCTAGCGCGATATGGGATTGAAAAGGCAGCGTAATAGACAGAAAATCGGAGACTGTGTATTCTGATTTGACTATGCGGAATTTTCCCACGATTGCCTTGACCCTTCTGCTGACGTTCATTACGATTCCAGCCCAAGATACAGCCAAAGAAAGTTCCGATAAGTTCTCAGCTCCAATCAACTGGGCTCGATACAAGTTTCCGGCGGCGGGGGCAGAGATCTTGCTCCCGAAACTCCCAGCAGACCTCGGCGGCCTTGGAGGCAACGGCTGTACCGAAGTTGATGGAAGAATTTACACCGCTTATGCGGACGAGTCCGTCTATGAATTTCGTTACTCCGTCAAATCCGAAAACCCCGCACCAAGCTGGTGTAAAGAAATAATTCCATTTGGGTCGAAAGCACTCGAACAACGAATAACCGCCATCAGAACACCCTCCCTCGCGAAAGTTGTAGAGAATGACACGCAATTTGGTAGTCGTGCTATCAAGACCTTTAGAGCAGAATCCGCTAATGCCAAGTCGGTCAGATGGCTGATTACGGATCTCAACAACAAACGTTGGCTTGAAATCGCTATCCACAGCCGACCGGAAAAGAAAGTCGATGAGATGCGATTTTTCGAGTCGTTGGAGCTGACGATGAACAGCGGGATCGATGTTGGAAAAGGAAGCCCGGCCATGAAGGGTGACCCTGGTCTTCCTGCGTCAGGTGGTGGCGAGGGATCGGAAAAGCTCACGAATGGCTTGACGCTACTTTATAAACCAAGGCCAGGGTATACGGACGGTGCTCGGGATCGGAATACGCAGGGAACTGTTATGCTCAAGGTTGACTTCCTTGCAAATGGTGGGATCGGCGAAGTGAGTGTAGTGAAAGCTCTGCCCTCCGGCCTGACTGAGCAGGCCATCTCTGCGGCAAAGCGTATCGCTTTTCTTCCACAGCGATCGAATGGTTCAGCTGTCACGGTAACGAAACAGGTCGAATACACATTTAGTATTTATTGATCGCCTCCGGTCTGTTGTGAGTTGGTTGGGTTTTGTTCACGCATTTCGCCTTCGTGAATATTGTCGTATTCGTCCAGCTGACGAAACGCTTCACGGAGGACTGCTTCGGGTGACTCGAACCTTCCCGAGGCGATAAATCGGTTTACGATAGCTTCTGATTCTGGCGCTAGAGTTATCTTACTCATAAATCCCTCGGTCAGATGATAATACGCGTTCCCTCTCCGATCAATCAGGTCGCTTAGTTCGGTATTCGTATCGAAGCGACAAGATCGGGCAATAAACTTGTCACCACGTCGATCTCACCCTCAGTATCCATTCTCCCCAGCGAAAACCTGATCGATCCCATCGCAAACGAATATGGCACATTCATCGCTTCGAGAACTGCAGAAGATCGGTGGTCTTGGGCGTTGCACGCCGAGCCGGTGGAGACACAGATGCCGAGGGCGTCGAGGCGGGCGAGGATCATTTCGCCGTTGGTGTTTTCGAATGAGATGTTTGAGGTGTTTGGGAGGCGATGTTCCATGTGGCCATTTAGTCTAGTGTTCGGGATATTTTGGAGGATCCCGGTTTCGAGACGGTCGCGAAGCTCGCGCACGCGTTCCATCGGCTTCAGGTCCTTAACGAATTCCGCGGCAGCACCGAGCCCGACGATCTGGTGAACGGCTTCGGTCCCGGCACGTCGTCCGCTCTCTTGTCCGCCGCCGATAGCAATAGGCGGCAGCGAAACGCCGTCGCGGATGTACAATGCTCCAACTCCTTTTGGGCCGTGAAATTTGTGGGCGGATAGCGAGAAAAGATCTATCGCCGTCGAACTGAGATCGACGGTAACCTTCCCCACAGCATTGACGCCATCAACATGAAAGAGCGCATCGGAATGTTCTTTTACTACCGATGCGATCTCGGCAACAGGGAAAATAACGCCCGTTTCGTTATTCGCCATCATTACGGATACGACCGCCGTGTCAGGTGTGAGAGATTCACGTAGTTGGTCGAGATCGAGCAGACCTTCTTCATCGACATCAAGCCAACTCACCATGAAGCCTCGTGTTTCAAGCCGCTGGCAAAGCTTCCTGACGGCCTCGTGCTCTACGCCTGTCGTTATGATGTGATTTTTCCCTGACGCTTCGAGCGAGCCTAGGAGCGCCCAGTTGTCGCTCTCGGTGCCGCCCGATGTGAATATGATCTCATTTGTCTGACGAGCTCCTATCAGTTCAGCAACGCTCTCGCGGGCATGCTCGACTGCACTTCGAGTCTCGCGTCCGGCAGCGTATGCAGACGATGGATTGCCAAATCCGGTTTCTAAAAACGGCCGCATCGCATCAAATACCGATGGAGCGATCTGAGTGGTTGCGTTGTTATCGAGATAGATCATTCGAGCCGCCAATTTACCATTTACCATTTACCATTTACAATTACACATACCTTGAGAGCGACCCTTAACATCACCGAACCGACCGGACGCACCTGGCAGATCGAACTGACGCCGGGCAGCACCTTCGCGATCGGGCGAGCAAAAGACAACGAGATCGTCCTCAATGATCGCCGTGTTTCGCGAAAACACGCGTTCATATTCAACGACGGTTCCGGCTTCAAGGTCGTTGATGGATATGTCGAGAATGGCCAGCTTTTTCGAAGCGTAAATCACGTTTTCGTCAACGACGAAATGCGGCTCGAGCATGTATTGAATGACGCCGACGTCTTGATCATCGGTGAGAGCAGGCTTGAGTTCTGCGAAAGCGAAGAGATATCTCCAACCAAGAGCAGAGGGCCGATAACGCTCTCAGGCACTATCGACCGAGAGCTACAGCGATCACAAGAAGTGAATTTCGACGATTCGCCCCTCGGTCATACTCAGGTCGCCATTTCGGTCAATGAGATCATCGGGCGCAAATCGAATCTCACCATCGAATCCGCCGTCGCAACCGCCGAGGAGATAAAAGACCTGCGGCGCAAAGCAAAGTTTCTCGATCTGCTATTTGAGATGAGCAAAACGCTCGGCACCGTTTTCGATCTCGAAGAGATCTTTGAAAAGGCGACCGATCTCATCTTTCGAGGCACACCGGCCGACCGTGTAATAGCTTTGCTGGCTGACGAAGCGGGCGATTACGATTCGCTCTATCAGATCGGCGCCAAGACTCGCGACGAGAGCTTTGCAAAGCTTTCCGAAAAGCTCTCAGTCAGCCGAACCATCACCCGACGCGTGATGGAGGACGGTGTTGCCATACTCTCGCAGGACGCAAAAACAGACGAACAATTTCAGGGTGCCGAGTCGATCGTTTCACAGGGCGTGCGATCGACCATCTGCGCGCCGCTTATTACTCAGTCGGGTATTCACGGCGTTCTCTACGCCGACCGCCTCGATCCGTTCGCAGCGTTTCGTCAGGATCATCTCGAACTAATTTCCGCCGTTGGAGCACAGACGGCCGTCACCGTCGAGACGGTAAAGGCTCACAAACGCCTCGCCCGCGAAGAGGTTGCCAGGGCCAATTACAGCCGTTTCATGCCCGAGTACGTCGTGCAGCAGCTTCTCGAAAATCCCGATTCGTTCCGGCTCGGCGGCGTCAATCAGATCATCACGGTACTCTTCGCTGATATTAGAGGCTTTACTTCGATCTCGGAGAATGAAAATCCCGAAAAGGTTGTGGGCCTCTTGAATCATTACTTTACAGCGATGACCGAGATAATTTTCGAACACGGCGGCACGTTGGACAAATACATCGGCGACGGCATGATGGCTCTGTTCGGTGCACCGACGGCGACGCCTGATGACGCCCGTAATGCATTGAATGCGGCTGTCGCAATGCAAAAACGCCTCGTGACACTCAAAGCTGAGCTTTCAGAACAAGGATTTGACCGCATCGCTATCGGCATCGGCTTGCACACCGGCGTCGCCACGATCGGCTACATCGGCTCCGAACGCCGTTCTGAGTACACAGCCATCGGCGACACGGTCAATCTCGCTTCGCGTCTCGAAGCGAATACCATCGGCGGCCAGATCTTGATCAGCGAGGCAACCGCCGTGGCGGCTGGCGACATCTTTCCAATGATCAAACGCGAGCCGTTGACGGTGAAAAATCGAAAACAGGCTGTCGATCTCTTTGAAGTAAAATGGGATTAAGCTCCCTTGGAAGCGTTGGCAGATTAGGCATATACTTTCATGGTATAGCTGAACATCTCGACGAGACGTTTTTATGCTGAAAATCTCTTCACTAAAAAAATTGGTCACCGACTCGATGGCGATCGACCTTGGTACCGCGAGTACTATCATTGCGGTCAAGGGCCGCGGCGTCGTGCTCGATGAGCCGTCGCTCGTTGCGATCAATGAAATGACCGAGGAGATCGTCGCCTTTGGCCTCGAAGCAGCCGAAATGAGCGGCCGCGAAGGACGCGATGTTACCGTCAAGGCTCCTCTTATCGGCGGCGTCGTTGCCGACTTTGAACGGACCAAAAAAATGCTCGCCCACTTTGTCAAAAAGGCAAAGACAGGTGGATCAAACATCTCGCTCCAAGCCGTAATGAGCATGGTCTCGGACGTGACTCATGTAGAACAGCGGGCCCTCATTAACGCTGCCGACGAAGCACATATCGGTAAAGTATTTATGATGGAGGAAGGTCTGGCCGCCGCGTTTGGTGCAGGTGTTCAGCCGACTGACAAACGGGCGTCCGCGATTGTAGATATCGGTGCCGGCACGACCAACTTCGCTATCATCGCTAAAGGTTCAGTCGTGCATTCGACCTCCGTCCGCTACGGCAGCAACTCTATCAATGAGGGAATCGCAACGCACCTTCGGCGTCACCGTGGACTGCAGGTGGGAGACGAGACCGTCGAGCATCTCAAGACAACCTTTGCGTCTGCCTTTCTGCCTGCCGACCTTGAAAAATCAATAGAAGTTCGCGGCCGCGACGTACAAACCGGAAGCCCGGCTGCTGTCGTGATTGACGCCGGCGAACTTTATCCGATCGTCGAGGCGATCGTTCGCCGCATCGCCGTTCGTGTCAAAGACACGCTCACAGAGCTGCGGCCCGAGGTCGCTGCGGATATTTACGATCGCGGTGTCATCCTGACCGGCGGCGGTGCGCTGCTCGATGGCATTGACCAGTACATGCGCTCGTTTATCAATCTCCCCGTCACTATCGCCGACGAACCCCGCTGCGCCACCGTAAATGGACTGGTCAAAATGTTCGACGACGAAAAACTCCTCGAACGCGTCACCCGCAACGAACTCGGCATCCTGCAAAATGCTGAGATACCGTTTGAGGCTTAACACCAGTTTTCATTCGTCAGGCTTATCGTCCTGCGCTAGTGTCTTTCTGGCTCCATGTCTGACTCGGAGCACATAAACCGTTTTCCCCTTCACGACAAAAAGGATGCGGTAGCGCCCGTAAATCAGCTGTCGAATTTCCTCCTCAAAAAATGGGTTCTCGCGCGCCAATCCCCACCGCAGCGGGGATCGTTCAAGCGACCTTAACGCATCCATTAGCCCGTCATACCAACGCAGTGCAGCTTCCGGCGCTTCGTTGTATAGCCACATAAAGGCTTCGTCGGCGTCTGCTAAGGCATTTCCTGTTGGTTGTACCTTGTAGACTTTCATTTACGCTTCAAGGCGGAGTGCTTTCTCTTCATCTCTATATCGAAAGCATCGAGCGACATTATATTTCCCCGCTCAACATCCGCTAGTCCCTCGCGGATCGCATCAATGTCCTTAACGCGTTCCAGAATATCGAGCATATTTTGGTAGCTCTCTGCATCTTGGACGACAACGCGCGCACGTCCGTTCATTGTAAGAACCACCGGCCTTCCAGTTTTCTTAAGCTGCTTTACGAAGTCAGGCGTTTTCCTCTTGAAATCAGATATTGAGTGAATGTCGTGATTGATATCTAGCATAGTAAACTCCGTTGCATCAAATTAGACTCATATTTCATGCTACGCTGAAACGGCTAAACCGGCAAGGATCTCATCTACTTTGCTGCCAAGGTGCTCTTGGCCAGTCGAACAATTCAAACAAGGGGTGGGCCGACCAGCCAGTTCGTGATTCTTGCACACATTTCTTATGCTATCCTAAACCCTTGTAATGCAGTTTACCGACTACATTCCGACGATCGGGAACCTCCGCAGCGTACTTGATATTGCGTTGGTCTTTATCATCGTGTACGTCGTCTTAAAACTGTTTCGGGGGACGCGGGCAGTGCCGACGTTGGTCGGGATGGTGATCTTGGCATTGCTGTATTGGATCGCGGTCGTGCAGGAGCTTTCGACGCTTGAATTTGTGCTGCGGTATGCGGTCGGATTTATTGGTATCGCGATCATCGTTTTGTTTCAGTCCGAGATCCGTCAGGCACTAATGTATTTTGCCAATCGGCTTCGGTTTCCGATCCTTAAGAATCAACGCGGACAATTTGGCGGCAGCGTGTATGACGAGATCGTGCTTGCCGTGACCACGCTTGCCAGTGAGAAGACAGGCGCTCTTATTGTGATCGAGCGGAACGTCGGCCTCAGAAATTTCATCGACGCTGGTGTGCAGCTCGATGCGCGGATCAGCTATGATCTGATCGTCTCGATCTTTCATCCCGAGACGCCTCTGCACGACGGGGCCGTGGTCATTCAAAACGAACGCATCGCCGCCGCCTCGGTCTTTCTCCCACTGACAAAGAATCCGGAAGTTTCACGCGAACTTGGCACACGCCACCGCGCAGCGATCGGGATCACCGAAGGCTCAGACGCCATTTCGCTCGTCGTCTCAGAAGAGACGGGCCTCATCACCTATGTCGAAGCGGGCAAAGTTCGTCGAAATATCGAGCCGACACAACTCCGAAAGGTTCTGCTCGACGCTCTCGAAATACCGCTAGTCAAACCGCGTCGCGATCTGGCAGCCATAAAAGAGGAAACCGACGTAACTATCAGCTAATTCGTAATTCCTAATTCGTAATTGACTCCGATGGACCAGAGCGTTTCAAAACCACAGCCTGCGAAGAAGCTCTTCTTCAAGCACATCCTTCGAAAAATATTCCTCGAAGACTGGGCCCTAAAGCTGCTTGCGCTCGTTATCACATTTGCACTATGGCTCGGCGTTACAGGTCTGAGCACGCCGACGACAAAGCGGCTGACTGTGCCGCTGAATCTGAATATTTCGAGCAATGCACAGGTCGTTAACGTTCCACAGCAAGAGGTCGAGATCGAGATCAGCGGCGACAAAACGCGCATCGGCCAGATCGATAGCAGCGAGCTCGCGGCCTTTGTCGATCTCACGGAAACGCAGCCCGGCGACCGTGTCGTCCTGCTCTCGCCCGAAAATGTCTTTGTCGCGCTTCCAACGGGGATCAAGTTGGTCGAGGTCGCCCCGAGCCGCATCGCCGTCAATCTAGAGGCTGTCGTTGAAAAAGAGATCGAGGTCCGGCCCGAAACTTCGGGCGTAGTAGCCGCAGGCTCCGAGATCTACAGCACCTCGGTACTGCCGCCAAGTATCCGGGTCCGCGGCCCCGCGAGCATAATGCGGCTTCTCGAATACGTCGAGACCGACGCCATCGATATCGCCGGCAAGACCGAAGAATTTACCGCCCGCCAGGTCGCCGTAAACTCACCCGACCCCAAAGCCGCAGTGCTCAACACGGTCGTCGATGTCGTCTTTAGGATAGGAGAAAAGCGTGTCGAACGACGTTTCTCGATCACCGTCGATGGCGAGTCGAACAAAACAGCCCGCTTTACGCTTTTCGGCCCGAAAACATTGCTGTCAAAACTCCGCACCGACGAACTCAAGGTCGAAATGTACCTCGACGGCAACGGCGAAATACTCCCGCGTGTCGTCCTCCCGGATGAAATAAAGGAACGGGTCGAGGTTAGAAACCTGTCGGTGGCTCCCTAACTATTTTGGAAGTTCGTCTAATCGCGAACGAATTTCGTGATTTAGCTCGAAGCGAGGTACGCCGCAATGTCCCGCCGCATGTCATCCGTGATCTCATGTTTTGCCGCGTAGTGTTTTGAGCGATAATTCGGCAGCGTCGCACCGAGCTTGTCGTTGAAGCCGGCAAATTGTTCCTGCGTATAAAACTCGTCATCATCGCCGTAAAGGTAGAACGTCTCGGCCGCGAAAGGCTTGTATTTCTCGTTTGTCTCCAGATCGCCCGGAATGCCGCCGCAGACGCCGATGATGCCTTTGAGCACCTCGGGATGGGTGAATGCGAACCGGAAATTGAGGGCGCACGCCTGAGAGAAACCGTAAATGTAGATCTGCTCGCGGTCGATCAGCCCGTCGGCGTCGAGTTTGTCGATCACATCAAGAACAAATTTGTGATGCAGCTCTATATGCGGTTCCGGGCGCCGATCCGAAAGCCATCCGTAACCGATCCGGTAGCCATCATCCGTTCGCCGGTAATGTGGATGCGGCGCCTCGATCGCCGCGATCACGTACTCATCTCCCGCGACCAGTTTCGCCTCGCGCATCATATAACGCTTGTGGGCTCCGTAGCCATGTACGGCGATCAGCAGCGGAGCCGGTGTCCCTAAGCCATCCGGAACATATAGGTCGTAGTATAGCTGGATCTGAGCGGTGACGCTGAGGTCGGTTTCGGACATATCATGATTATAGCTAATGGTGAGCCTGGGAAGGGACCTTTCTCTTCATTTGATTCATCGATTATGTTAACAATAATTTAAGATCGTGAGTCGCTGTCCGGCCACCATCCGATAGAACATTTCCGGTCACGGCGCCGTATGAGAGATTTGACCAGAGCAAAACAATTATGAAAAACGTGATGATTCGCCCCGTAGTTTCCCTGTTCTTGTTATTTTCTTTCATCACCACCGCATTGCCGACCGCAGGTTACGCACAGGTGGGTTCGGCGACGGGTGTTGCGGCTGCACCGGGTTATGAAAAGGCCCTTGCGGAGATAGAGGCGAAGGTCGAAGCACGCCGCAACGAGCTTGGCATTCCCGGCATGTCGCTCGTGATCGTAAAAGATGGCAAGGTCATCTTCATGAAGGGCTTCGGCTACAAGGATTTTGAGAATAAGGTCGCAGTCACGCCCGATACACAGTTTGCGATCGGATCAGCGACGAAGGCGTTTACGGCACTCAGCGTTTTGATGACGCAGGACGAGGGCAAATTGTCGCTCGAGGACTCGCCGAAAAAGCTTCTGCCGTATTTCAAAATGTACGATCCGGAAACCGACAAGAACATCACGATCCGCGACCTGCTGAGCCATTCGTCGGGCCTCAACCGCACCGACCTCGCGATGATCACCGGCAAGCTCAACCGCGCCGAGCTGATCCAGGTCGCCGCTCAGGCAAAGCCAACTGCGAAACTCCGTGAGAAATTCCAGTATCAGAACATAATGTTCACCGCCGCCGGCGAACTCGTCACACAGGCTCAAAAGATGCCGTGGGAGAAGTTTGTACCGCTGCGTATCTTCGCTCCGCTCGGCATGACCAACAGCAACATGTCGATGAAGAAGCTTGAAAAAGCGAAGGATCACTCTTACGGCTACGACTACAACTTCGACACTAAAGTAACCGTCAAACGACCTTTTCGCGACATCGATGAGGTCGCACCGGCAGGCTCGATCAATTCGTCCGCCCGAGATATGGCCGAGTGGATCAAATTTGTAATGGACGGCGGCACCGTCAACGGCAAACGCCTCGTCTCGGAAAAGGGCTTTGACGAATGGCTCAAGCCGCAGATGAAAATGAACCCGACCGGCACCGTCAACTACGGCCTCGGCTGGATGCTCCGCAACTGGAACGGCCTCAAGGTCGTTGAGCACGGCGGCAACATCGACGGCTTTAATTCGCTCGTCGCGATGATCCCCGAGAAAAAGCTCGGCTTCGTCATGCTCACAAACGTTTCGGGATCGAGTCTCGGAAACGACATCATGCCGATCATCTGGTCGAACATCCTCGGCGAGACAAAATCCGAGGAAACCAAGTTACCGCTCAAGACGATGCAATTCATGGCCGGCAAATATCGCCTCGCGGCCGCGAATATGGACATGGAGGTCAAGATCGTTGGCGAGGATATGTTCCTGGCCGTACCGGGCCAGCCGGAATATAAGCTCGTCCGCACGGCTCCGCGACAATTCAAGCTGGACGGTGCTCCGGATGGTTTCGCAGTTAAATTCACCCCCGACTGGGGCGATGCTACCGAGATGTATCTGCAGCAGCCGCAGGGAAACTTCACCCTGCCGCGGATCGGCGCTGACGGCAACGTGATAAAGCCAGCAGCTTCCGCATCGACGCCGACGGCAGCAAAAGATCTGGTCGGTAAATACACACCGCCGGGCAGCACCGACGCTGTGATCGAGATCAAAGAAGCTGACGGCAAGATCACCTTCAACATTCCCGGCCAACAGCCCTACGCACTGACTCCAAAGGCGGACGGTAGCTTCGCAATGGCACCGCTGCCCGATACTTTCTTTCTCAATGCCCGACGTGATGCCGCCGGCAAACTGACCGCCGTCGCCGTCACACAACCCGAAGGCATCTTCGAATTCAAAGTAGCCGCTCCAGCGACAAAACCCGCGATCTCCGTCGAAGACCTGCGAAACAAAGCCGTCAACGCCATCGGCGGCGAGGCAAACCTTCGCAAACTCACATCCCGTTTGACCGAGGCAGATGTCGATCTCGTCCACCAAGGCGTGCAGGCCAAAGTGACCACGTGGGCAAAGGCTCCGAACAAGTCGGCGACCGAGACGATATTTATCGCCCTCGGCAAAACGATCGCGAACGGTTGGGAATACTTCGACGGCACCGGCGGTGCCGAGGCATACACCTTCGCCCAGGAGGAAAAATTCGAGGGCAAACGCCTCGACGACATTCGCCTCTTCAA
>JANNWQ010000010.1:0-27741 GCA_031408595.1 Acidobacteriota bacterium
CGGTCGATTTCGGCTTCTTGTTTGTTGTCGCAAAATAAAAAATAATGCCCGTGACGACAAGAACGCCGGCATAAATAATCGGCAGGGTACGCCAGCCGTCAACGTTTGATCCGTTGTTGGTTAACTGATTTAGCAGCGAGGGTGCAACAAGTGTAGTGATCGCCGATCCTGCATTGCCTGCTCCAAAAATACCGAGAGCAAGTCCCTGCCGCTCCTTCGGAAACCATACCGAAGTGTACGCAATACCAATGGAAAAGCTTACGCCAACCAGGCCGAAGCCAAAACTACAGAGAGCAAATGCCCAATAGGAACCGGCCGTTGACAGCAGAAACATTGGAATTGAGCACAGAATGAGCAAGGCGCTCATCACGGGCCTGCCGCCGAACCTATCTGTCAGCATTCCAGCAGGCAAGCGGAAAACCGACCCGGTCAACACCGGAATTCCCAGCAGCCACCCGACCTCCGTTGCGCTCCAGTTAAAAACCTGATTGACGGTTAAAAATGTCACCAGAACACCGTTCAGCATCCACGCGGCAAAACAAACAGTGAATGCAAGGGTGTTCATTACGAGCATTCGGTTGGCTCCACTGGGTGTTGAGGATTCCATAGACAATTGATGTTGAGACAGAATAAAACTGCCCCCAAAAACATTGGCAAGGATTATGCCGCGACGAAGGTCAGCGAAGGGATGTGTAAAAGATTGACAATAAGGGGTTTAGGAGATCCTAAAACAGAGGTAAGTAGTCGATTTGGCAAATATTGGATTAAATCATGAATAATTGACTTAGGGCGCGAAATTCTTCGCAGTATGAGCCGGGCTGTTGACAGCATGCGGCGTTGAAAATCCCTACAAGAGAGTCATTCGTTACTATCGCAACTGACCCGTCTGAAATGATTTTGTCTCGCGCAACGCCAACTGTCCTTGCCGGGTAAAATCGATCGACTCCCCCAAGATTCTCACCGCCTCTGCCGGAGCGTGGAATCCCATCGAGTTCTCCGCTTCGATAAAATCAAGATAGAATTGTGCTTTTCTCTGAAAATCTCGTGCCGGAGCAAGTTCCAGATCTGTGGCGCCCGCCTCTTTTAACACTTTCAGGTCTTCAATTAACTGCACCAAAGCATTCATCGCCAAATTTCGCATGTTGAAAGTTCGTTCCTGGATAGACTCGGCCCGGAATTTCAATTCGCTTTCGCTCGTACTATGACAAGTTTGGCAACTTTGACTAATATTCAAAAGCGGGCTGCGAACGTGGTGATCGCTGATCTTCATCGCTCCTTCACGCTTATAGGGCATGTGGCAATCGGCACACGCGACGCCCGCACGCGAGTGAATTCCTTGGTTGAACAGTTCAAATTCGGGATGTTGAGCTTTCAAAACTTCGGCTCCGGTTTGTTTGTGAGTCCAGTCTTTATGCTTTACTTCATCATAATAGGCCAATATGTTTTCGACTTTTAAGCCCTTTTCCCAGGGGTATGTCAGTTGTTTATCAGCGCCTTTGAAATAGTATTCTACGTGGCATTGCCCGCATACAAACGAACGCATTTCCTGCCGGGTAGCATCACGGTTGACGTCATAATTCTCGACGCCTTGCGATGCCTTATATGCCTTGATCCCGGTCATGAAAGCAGGCCGGGTGATGCGCAGCGCCATAGTTTGCGAATCGTGACAATCAATACACGCGACAGGATGAGTAATTTCTTTTCGAGCTTCAAAATACGGCAACTTGTTGAGTTCCTGAAAACCCAACGCAATGTCGCCGTTGCCGAGTTTTTTATACGTAGCGTAAGCAGAAGCGTGACAATTGATACAGCTTCCCGGCTGTTTCACCACATTCTGCCGTTCGGTGAAGACTTGATCGTCAAGCATAAACGCGTGTCCCCGTTCTTCACGAAAATCGACGGCAAATGCATAACCGTCCCACATAGTTTTTAGACGGGGGTCTTCTTCCAGACGCGACTGAGCGACAATCGAACGCGGATCGGCATCGGTCGGAGTTTTGTGCGAGGCTTCACTTCCGCCAAAACGGGTTCGTGTTTGATCCACCGTTTTCTTATAGCCATCGAATTGAAGCGGAAAATTCTTGCCCCAGATTTCGGGATCGGTTGTGTCGTCGGTTAGCTCGACGACACGGAAAAATGGATTGCGGGCTTCGTTCTTTCGTTCCATGATGTTGGTCAAAAGACCAAGCCCAAGTATTGCAGCGGCAAATGCTACAAAGGTGACCAACACAAGGATTTTCCATCCGTACAGCCGAGGAAGTTTCGGCGATCCAGCAGGTTCCGCTGTTCTTTCATTTTCCGAATTGTTTGGCTCTGAATTCTCCATATATTTCACCTCGAAAGTTAATGTAAGTGCCCGACCGAACGATGACAGCGAATACACGAAACTTCTTCGGTATGCTCTTTTTGGAGTGAAACCGAAATCGCGTCAACCATTCCTTGGTGACAATACCGGCAAGATTGCTCGGTAATTTCCCGACTTCGCTCAGTCAGTTGAATCGGCTCATGAAAGCTATTGGTTGTAAAATAGTATGAATGCCAAAACCCGTTTGAGGCTTTGGTCGCATATTTCCCGAGAAGATCGTGCGGCGTATGACAATCGTTGCAGGTCGCGACATTTTTATGACTCGATTTCTGCCAGCCGTCATACTGTTCGTTCATAATATGACAGTTTGCACAGTTTTGCGGATCGTTTGTCATATACGAGTAGCCTTTAGCGTAAACAAACGTATAGACACCTACTCCCATCGCCGAACCGATCGCAAGCCCCATCGCGATGCCCACAACCGACAGTTTTATTATCTTAATCCGCATTAAACTCAAAACTCACAAGTTTTGCAACAATTCTTCAAAATCCGGTGGCTTGGTCTCGTCACATTTCCTGCATTCAAGCTCGGCGCCGACCTTGGCTTTGCGCCCGGCTTCGCTGAGAACCCACTCCCGGGTGACCAACGGCGGGTGTGACGAACGTGTTGGTAATGGCCGCAGACAAGTTTCGCTCGCCAACCGTTTTCACTATCCTGATCGAAACCGATAATCTTCTTTTCCATTGCGGCAAAACTGTTCCTCAAGATCGCGAGCGTCGGCCGGCAGGTTTCCACCACAAGAATATCGTTAGCGCTATAAGCCAGCACACGCCGGAAGCGATAACAAGAGGCACAAGTTGTTTGTAATGTGCGGCGAGGGCGGCCTCTATCGTCGCAGACAGGATCCAAAGCTGTGCAATGTTTATCATCACGAGCAGCACAACGCGCGCCTGCCAAATTGCGGTGCGCCCGCCGGTTAAGACCCGCCGCCCGACTGGATTATTGTCAGTATTTCTACTAGATTGCTTCGTGACCGCGTTGATATCCATTACGTTTCTCGATTCGTTATACTGTTTCGTGCCCGTCACCTATGTTTCTGCCGATTGCCCACACTTCGCCGCCTGCTCGAAGTTCTATCTGAATCTGGTCGAGCGGCCGTGGTGGCGGGCCATAAAGCACATTACCCGTGCGAACGTCGAAACCACCCTCATGACATGGGCATTCGATGCGATCTCTTTCCTTCGCGTAGTAAACAGGGCAGGTGAGATGGGAGCACTGCTGCTCAAAAGCGTAGTAGTTACCGTCGGCGGCTCGGATGAGGATCGCTGTGTCCTTTTCTTCCGGATAGTGGAAATTCAGGGCGCTCCCGGGCACAAGTGTCTGAGCACCCTCGATTTTCATCGGCTTGAACACTTGCTCAAAACTTCCTTCGTAGGCGAGCTTTCCCGCGAATCCGGCTGAGCCCAGAAAAAAAGCACTTGACGTCAGAAACAGGAAATTACAGAATTCACGGCGAGTTACCTGAGCTTCCTCGTCACGTTCGTAAGGAAACTCGGCTTGATAGGGTGCCGTCGCTGTCCGCACACTCGTCTCGCCGGAGATCTCGTTAGTCGATTCTCGATCGACCGCCAAAACGCTTTCCACCGTTTCTTCTTTCAAATAGTTAGAATTCATTGCTTTTGTCCGATTCTTCGACCTGCGTGTCGATCCATGATTCTTCGGTTCCAACTTGTCCGGGGTCCATAGCCACTCGACCCTCAAACACGCCGCAACCGTCCACTTTTACCTCATCCGCATCCGTAGGCAGCATTAAATAAACTTTGGTTTCGACATGCTGGTTTCCGAAAACGTGTGCGTTTACCGGCTTTGTACGCCGAAGCGGCACGATCTGCTCATAGGTGCCAAAGGCGATCGCTCCCGTCGGACAGACACTTGCGCACATGGGCATTAATCCTTCCGATGTACGGTCGTAGCACATATCGCATTTCATCTGAAGGTGCATCGCCGAGTTATATTTGGGAACGCCGAAGGGACACGCGTTCACGCAGTTGCGGCAATCCAGGCACCGGGGTTTCAATGCAGACATGACAACTCCGTCATCATTTTGCTTTATCGCATCCGCCGGACAAACCAGAGAGCAGGTCGGTTCGGTACAATGCATGCAAACCGTTGGCATCGTAGCCGTAGTCTCGCTCCGGTCGATGTAATCGACGAATATCATTGAATACCCCTTATGCGTATCGCACTCGCGGCAGGCTGAGACGCACGAGCGACAGCCGATACAGCGTTGCGGGTCAATGAACATTGTTTCTTTCATAACGTTCGTTCTTTACTTGCCTCTCTGCGCTTCACTCAGCGACGTCCCTTTGCGCCCCTTGCCGAGTATCGGAAGCTCGCGCGAATGTATCTTTTCAATTTTTGCAGCACACGCCTTGTATTCCGGTATTTTGGACGTAGGGTCCAATTTCGGATTCGTTAACTGATTCGCGGCCAGTTGCTCGCCCCAATGGTAGGGAATAAAGATTGTGTCAGGCCGGATAGTCCTCACGACGAGCGCGGGAAATACACCTTCCCCGCGGCGCGAAATTACCTTTATCCGCTCTCCGTCATTTATCCTCAGTTTCAACGCGGTTTCCGGATGGATCTCAACATACGGTTCCGGGCACTGCTGAACCAGAAACCCGATCCGCCTCGTCTGATTTCCCGAGAGGTATTGGTAAACCACGCGTCCACTCGTCAATATCAACGGGAAATCGTCGTCGGGCTTTTCGTCGGCTCCGATATATTCTATCGGATGAAACTTCGCCTTCTTGTCTGGATGATAAAACTCCTTGTTGTCGAAAAGACGCGGAGTGCCTATATGCTCTTCGGTCGGACAAGGCCAGAAAACACCATTCTGTTTGTCGATCTTTTCATAGGAGACTCCAAAATAATCGGCCTTCCCGCCCTTCGAGGCAATCCGCAATTCATCGAATATCTCGCGAGGATTGTTAAACTGAAAATACTTTTCGCGTCCCATCCGTCGCGCGATTTCCTGAATGATCCACCAGTCTTCTTTTGCTTCGCCCGGCGGATCGACGGCCTTGTTTATCTTTACGACACGCCCCTCGGCGCTTGTGGTGACGCCTTCATCCTCCGACCACGTCGTACCCGGCAATACAACGTCGGCGTAGCGCGACGATTCGCTCATAAAAAAGTCGATGTTGACATTGAATTCGAGGCCTTCCAGCGAGCGGCGGATATTATTCGTGTCCGGCAGGCTGACCATTCCGTTATTGCAGATCGAAAGAAAAGCCCTTATTTCGCCCTCGCGCATTTTATCGAACATCTCGACAACGGACACGCCCGCTTGCGGGAGCTCATCTTCAGGGAGTCCCCAGATTTTGCAAAC
The DNA here is from genome assembly GCA_031408595.1 of Acidobacteriota bacterium. GTDB lineage: Bacteria > Acidobacteriota > Blastocatellia > Pyrinomonadales > Pyrinomonadaceae > OLB17. The sequence continues at coordinate 5,698 of JANNWQ010000010.1, forward strand.
ATGCTTGCGATCCTCGGGATCATTGATCGAGCGCTGACCGGGAAGTTGATCCGCCTTTTGTCCATGCTCGCGTCCGCCCTGTCCGTTACCCTGACCTGTGATTGTTCCGTAGCCTCGCCCCGGATCGCCGATCTTGCCGGTAGCCAGAACGATATTGATATAAGAAAGTACGTTATCGACGCCGTTCGTATGATGTTCAATGCCGCGAGCGTGCATTATCATCCCTGTCTTCGCTCGCCCGTAAAGAAGTCCGGCCTGTTCAATTTTCGCAGCAGGCACGCCGGATATTTGTGAGGCCACGTCGGGCGTAAATTTTTCAACGATTGGGCGAGTTTCATCCCAACCATTTGTTTTAGTACGGATGAAGTCTTCGTCGATCAAACCTTCGCGGACAATAACATTCAGCATCCCGTTGGCGACCGCGACATCTGTACCGGGCTTTAGTTGAAGATGGAGGTCGCCCTGGCGTGCGGTCGGCGTTTCGCGGGGGTCAATCACTATCCAGCGGCCGCCGTTATCACGCTGCTGCCAGAGGAACTTGTTAAGGATCGGAAAGGTCTCGGCGCAATTTGCCCCGGCCAGGATCAGAACCTCGGCAAGCGGTATGTCGCTCCATGGATTTGCGGAGCGGTCGATGCCAAATGCTTTATTGTTTCCCGCAGCCGCCGACACCATGCACAGCCGTCCGTTATAATCGATGTATCGCGTTCCCAATCCCGCCCGGGCGAATTTCCCCATCAAATAAGTCTTTTCCGTTGTCAGCGAAGAGCCGGAATACACACCGATGGCGTCTTTGCCGTATTTCGACTGAATCGCCTTGAATTTTGACGTGATCAGATCGAGCGCCTCATCCCAGCTCGCCCGTTCGAAATTTCCGTTTTTCTTGATGAGCGGATAAAGCAGTCTGTCGGGGTGATGAGTTTGCAAATATGCAGTGACCCCTTTCGGGCAGAGCTTCCCTTCATTAACTGGAAAATCGTAACGCGGCTCAAAGCCCACCACATGCTCTTCCGAGACAAGCAGATTCATCCCACACTGAACGCCGCAATAGGGACAATGTGTCGGCACAACTCTGTCGATCACGCGTCCCGCTTGCCAGCCGCCATATGGCTCGTCGTGGAGATGCGGACCGAATCGGTCTATGATCTGCTCCAAATGTTCTACTTTTGACATAAAAAAACCCGAATTTTTTGCCCGCGAATTACACCGAATAAATGCGAATAATTTTCTAGATCCCATTCGCGAAAATTCGCGTTATTCCCGAGCAGATTCTGCCAACTTTTCGATGCGCGAGCCGTGAAACACGCGTTCACTCTTGTCTGCAATACCCGCGTATGCGAGTCCACGCATGATTCGTTTGCAGCGTGGGCAATAATCCTGCAGCGTGTGGCCGTTCTCCATCCGATAATCGAACCCAAGTTCTTTGACCACATTTTTGAGATCATCGATCCACAATTTCCCAACGAACATCGTCCCGCACCGCGGACATACGGCCTGCTCCATCTCCTGCGAGCGGCTCTGGTAAAGCTCGACCCCGATCGACGCCGGCCTCTGGACGATGTGAAATAGTTTTCCGAACGGCAAATAGAAAAGCGTCATTATCACCGTGGCTTGGTGGAGCAAGGCGATGAATGCATACATATAGCCTCCGAACCACAGACTTGAGGCGGTCAGCATCAGGCCGGAAACGGAAATTGCTATCAGAAGCAGGTGGGGCGTGAAATCAAGAAGAAAAGATTGATAGGCGATCGCTCCACGATCTTTTAGACGCCGATTGATGGCAAGCGCGCAACCGGCGAGCACCATTATTGCTGTGAAGTCGAGAGCGTGAAAGGTTAGCCAGGCTATCAGGCTTCTTCCCTCCATCAATTGCAATGGAAATCCGAAAAGGTATGCGCGATAGCCCAGGTCACCTTCAAGCTTGAAATGCACCCAGCCAAAAGACAGCGGAAACGTGATCGCGGCTGCAAGAAGACAGCCCCACATTATCAAGAAATGCGTCAGCCAGCGCGTAAAGCCGCGTCTGAAGATAAAATTCTGAGCTATCAGATTTTTGCCAATTGTTTCGGCGGCATCAGCAGTATTCTTGAACAGCTTCTTCCGGTCACGAAACAGCTGCCACCCGCGCATCCAGTACGTACGGGTGGCAGGCCGCTGAAGCCAGACGGCATACCTAAATACAATGGCGCCGAGCGCCACTATGCTGGCGATAGTGTACCCAAATAGGGCCGAATCGAAATGTTCAAGATTGCGCGAGCCGATGATCACCAAAGCGGTGAGAAGGACAGAAGCTAGAACTCCAAAATATGTCGGACGGCGATAATCGACATTCTGCATACGCCCGTTTGAAAGAGTTGCCATTCTTGCCTCTCATTCGTAGTGACACTAGCCGGCTTAATTTAAGATCCTTGAGGGATAACCATATCCCATTCCCAGACAGTATTCCACTGACCCAAAGTTGTAACGCGCTCAACCGCAATTCGCTTGCGAAAGGGGATTCATAAATGAGTCCGAGTCATCTTCGTTTTCACGCTCCGTGAGACAGGCAAAATCCTTTTCGACCAGGATTCGCAAGATCCCGTCCCCATCGAGCGCTTGCCGGGCTTCTATTTGAACATCCCCGGAATTTACCCAGTGTTCGGCGTTCACTATGGGAATCCCGACGTACAAACAGTTATTCTCAAACCTTGCCTGCATAGTCTCATCCTCGACGGTAGAATAAAGCTGATAACTAAGTCCTGGTTTGGCATAGCCGAACTCGACGTTTTCGCAGACCTTACCGGTTTTGCCGAATTGAGCGACCTCACTCCGAGTCAAGCGAAGCCGAATTGAATTTCCACGGATTCGTAGTTTCATAAAATTCAATAATAGTTCCGAAAAACTCTTGTTTCTGTGACTCAGGTCACGCAGACCGCGACATTTTTCGACTAAGGTTAAATTATCACCGTAGATAAGGCTGATTAATATGAAAAGCTCCCAACTCAATTATTGAACACTGCGGGTAACTCACATCCAGAAAGACGATTACACGATCAAAAAGGAGTCGATGTCGGCAATTTCCGGTACTGTAAGTATAAAACGAAAGGCCCCGGGAAGGTCAGTTGCCTTGCCGGTTGAACACGGGGTATGGGCCTTCCTATTCGAACCGCTTGCGGTCGGATTAATGGTCGCGCCTTCGATAGCCGCACTCTGGCTTTCGCTGTTCGTGTTCGGAATTTTTTTAACCAGGCAACCGCTCAAATTTCTTTTTGCGGATTGGCAGCTAGGGCGCCGATTGCCGCGTACCGATTTGGCTTTGCGATTCGCCCTTTTCTTTGGTGCAATCGCGATTGCCGGACTTCTCGGAAGTTTGTTTTTCGCACCGCCTGAAAGTTTCATTCCGTTTGTCGCGGTCGCACCGCTCATCGTTTATCTGATTGTTAAGGATGCCGCTCGGCAAACCCGCCAGCTTTTGCCAGAGTTGATCGCTATTTTTGTACTGGCTTCACCGGTGCTATCCCTCGCTCTTGCCGCCGGTTGGTCATCATTGGCGGCAACGTCATTGTGGGCGATCATCCTGGCCCGTTCAATCCCCTCGGTTTTGTATGTACGCAACCGTCTTCGGTTGGAGAAAGGTAACGAGTTCTCAAGATTTACGCCGATTTCAGCACATTTGCTGGCATTGATTCTTGTCGGTGGGCTGGCATTTTACGGTTTGAGTCCGCTTCTGACAGTTGCGATGTTCGGAGTTTTGTTCGGAAGAGCGTTACTCGGATTGTCGCCTTATCGAAAGGGACGTAAGGCAAAGCAAATTGGTATTGGGGAGGTTATTTATGGATCACTCACGGTTTTATCGATTCTAATCGGATATTATGCTGGAGTCTGAATCAATGGAAACTCTAACTTCATAAGTATTTTAGTCAAGGTGGGATTTGGGCGGTTTGCTAGTTCGCTCGTCGTAGCCTTCTGAAATTGACTGTTAACGAAAGAACTTCTTCAATATATGCACAATGTAGACATTGAACTGGTGGAAATGGCGCTGGATGTCATCAAATTCGCCATCAACCGCATTACGGACATAAATCCCATTCTCGGTTTTCCAAGAAAAGAAGAGGAATTGAAGGAATTGGTGGGCGAAACAATTACACCGGAAGGAATCGGCGGCGAAAAAGCGTTTGCTCTTTTTCGGGATATTTTGGTCAAAGCGAGTGTTCCGATTGATCATCCGCGCCACTTGGCCTTTGTGCCGGCATCGCCAACCAGAGCCGCTGTTATGTTTGATTTGGTGACATCTGCTTCGAGCATTCACGGCGCATTTTGGCTGGAAGGAGCCGGAGCGATCTTTGCCAAAAACCAGGCTATGAGTTGGTTAGTTTCATTGACGGGAATGCCGCAGGGCTCTTTTGGAGTCTTTACCAGCGGCGGCACGGAAGCAAATCTTTCAGCGATTGTCACGGCGCGAGAATTTTGGAGAAGCCGAGGTGTTAACACAGAGAATAAAAAAGGACTGCTAATTACTTCTACTGCCGCTCATTCCTCGGTCAAAGCGATGGCAAAAGTTATCGATTCGGAAGTGCTTTTGGTTGACACCGAAGAGCGTTTTGAAGGCGAACAACTAGCCGCAGCCATCAAAACTCTACCGCCACAAACACGGCGTCGCCTCTTTGCCGTCATCGCCACCGGCGGCACAACAAACGCGGGAATCATCGATGACTTGGCGGGAATTGCCGAAGTGTGCAGATCGGAAAACCTCTGGTTTCACGTTGACGCGGCTTACGGGGGAGCTGCGCTGGCAGTTCGTTCGGTCAGACATTTATTTGACGGAATCGAAAAAGCCGACAGCGTGACCATTGATCCGCACAAATGGCTTTTCTCGCCTTACGATTGCGGGGCAATAATTTACAAAGATCCTGAGTTAGCAAAAGAGACTCATAAGCAGGAAGGTTCGTATCTTGATATTTTTTCCGACGACGGCGCAATAGGGTTTAATCCGTCGGATTATCAAATTCAACTCACCCGAAGGGTTCGCGGGTTGCCGCTATGGTTTTCCCTCGCGATGCATGGCACGGACAGATATGAAAAAGCGATCATGCGCGGGATAGAGCTTGCCCAAATCGCTGGGAAATTAATTACCGAACACAGCCAGACCGAACTGGCACGCGAACCGAGTTTGTCATGCGTTCTTTTTCGACGCAAAGGCTGGGAGCCACAAGACTATAGAAACTGGACCTATAAGAATCATAAAGCAGGATTTGCCCTGGTTGCACCGACAAAATGGAAAAACGGTAAGGAATATGAAACGGTGGCACGATTTTGTTTTATTAATCCAGATACGACCGAGCAGGATATTGAAGACATTTTGGCGACAATGACATAGTCGGGGGGAAGCACAAGCAAACCGGGCAAAGCATATCAGACTAATTCACTACCGAGTTGCGTGACCTCGTACTTTGGTTGAACGAGGCCGAATGGAATTTTCCGGATCCTCAATCTGTTCACTTTATATCGGTATTTTGTGGTCTAACCTCACATTATCAATATAAGGAGACTTTATTATTGTGCAAACATTTACAACCAGAAGAAATCGCGAAATCGCACCTGAAGCGCGCCGCAGGCAACCCGTGTGTTTGAAGAATTCAAGATCGACTATTGCTGCGGACGGAAAAAGCTTTTTGACGTTGCTTGTCAGGATGCCGGATCGAATCCGCAGCCAGTGGCGGAGCGGATCAAGTCACCATTAAACGACCATAACGGTCAGGAGGAATTCTAATGGGTGGGAGAGGCAGGCGCATCACAACTCATTGATCCATCGTTACAAAACATCATCTTTTTACACTGCAAGAAATCGAACGCCTGTTGCCGTTGATGGAGAAGGCCTGCACGCGCCACGGAGACCATCATCCACTCTTTAGTGAAGTTGAACTAATTGATTTTGATACGATCAGTCGCTTGTGATTGTGTTAAGCGCCTGGAAGATTTCAAAGTCGGCGAAGAAACTAACCAATTTATTAGCGCAATCGAATTTAAGGTGACGGGCAAACAGCCGTACGAATCGCCCGACTCTGAACTTTACGTTACGCCTTATATGTAGGGAAACACACTTTCCTTACTAAGGTAGGAGGCCGATCCATAGCGTGCGTAATTTTTCGCGGGTACGCTGAAAAGTCCTCGGCGAGACACGCCCTCATCCAAACGATAGCCTTTTTTAAGTAATGTAACTCGGATTGCTGCGATACTGCCGCTGCGGAACGGCAGTTGCACTGAAAGCGTTGTGATGGCGACTAAATTACAGATGACAAGCAGTAGAATACCCGAGATCTGCATACCCCCGATTGAAAGGTCGCCAAGGCTCACAAGCGTGAAAACGAACGATTCTCAAGCGGGCGACCATGTAATTGGTGCGTTCGTGGGCAAACCAAGCGGTCCAACATTGATCGTTATTGGCAGTCTTCATGGCAACGAGCCCGGCGGCGCTGCCGCGCTAGGGCATATCTCGGGCGATCTTGACCGGTTAACCAATAAGCTTAAAGGCCGAGTCTATTTTCTTGTTGGAAATACCAGAGCACTTTGCGCTGGGTCCCGGTTTATTGATACGGATCTAAATCGAGGTTGGACAGCTCATAACATGTCGGCTGCCGGGCCAGAGAGCCTGTTTTCCAAGACCACCGAGGGTGTTGAACTTGCGGAGCTTGACCAGATTCTGGACAGTATTCTGATTACAGCTATGGACGAGGTATTTGTCCTCGATCTGCACTCTACCTCATCGGAAGGAGCGCCGTTTGTAACGGTCGGCGATACGTTGCGAAATCGCAAATTTGCGCAAGCTTTCCCCGTGGCCATCCTTTTAGGAATAGAGGAGCAGCTTGAAGGAACGATGCTCGAATACCTGAATAATTTGGGAGCGGTAACACTCGGCTTTGAGGGTGGTCAGCATTTGTCGGTCGAAACGGTGGAAAATCACAAGGCAATGGCCTGGCTGGCTCTGAAAAATGCCGGAATTCTCGATGAGGCAGACGTTCCGGAGCTTGGGAAACATATGCAACGATTCTCACAGGAGAACCACAAGGGGCGAATTTTTGAAATTCGGTATCGCCACGCGATCTCTCCCGATGACGCATTTGTCATGAAACCCGGATTCAACAATTTTGATGTGGTTAACCGCGGGGACTTCGTGGCAGATGACAGAAACGGGCCTGTAGCGACAACCGAACCGGGGGTAATGTTGATGCCCCTCTATCAAAAACTCGGGGAAGACGGGTTCTTTATCGGCCGTGAAATACTTCCATTCTGGCTACGGCTTTCGGGCCTTCTCCGGCGTATCGGAATTCAAAAGCTCATTCATATTCTCCCAGGTGTGCGCCGCAACCCCAGTGACGCGGCAACCCTCATCGTTGATACACGCGTTGCCCGACTGTTTCCACTACAGATATTTCACCTTCTCGGCTTTCGCCGCCGCCGCTGGGTCGGTAAGAACCTGATCGTAAGCCGCCGAAGGCATGATACTGCCGGACCGTTCAAATGGAACGATAAATAAGCAGATGGGTGATAAGAAAGTTACCAGCGAATATGACGACGCTCAAATGCGTACATTTACCCTAGGTGTTCTAAACGACCTCCGGGCGCTTAAGCAGATGCTTGATTCGGGGATGTTCGAAGAAGATGTGCGGCGAATCGGGGCGGAGCAGGAGATGTTCCTTGTCGACTCCGCAATGCGTCCTTCCCCGATCGTGACCGAGTTGATGGAGGAGGCCCGTGACGGGCGACTGACCACTGAGATCGGTAAATTTAACCTCGAAGCCAATCTCACACCCCGCGAATTTTCTGGAGACTGCCTATCGTTGATGGAGGCAGAGCTTAATGAGGTAATTGGCATTGTTAAAAAATCGGCGGCGAAATTCAATGCCGGCGTTGTTCTCGCCGGCATTCTGCCGACGATCCAACTGTCAGACCTGACCCCCGACAACCTGACCCCCAATCCGCGTTATCACGAGATAGACCGCGTTGTGACACAACTTCATGGCGAAAACCGAATCATCCAGATCAACGGACTCGATGAATTGAATCTTACCCTCCAGGATACGTTCACGGAGTTCTGTAATACGAGCTTTCAAATACATCTACAGACCGGTGCCCGTGAGTTTGTTGGTCAGTACAACTGGGCCCAGGCGATTGCCGCACCCGTTTTGGCGTCGGCGGTAAATTCGCCGCTGCTGCTTAATCACCGTCTGTGGCACGAAACCAGGGTGGCCCTTTTCCAACACGCAATCGATACCCGGTCGACCGTACATAAAGAACGAAATCAGACGCCCAGAGTAAATTTTGGTGAACGCTGGGTCGATGATTCGATCATTGAGATCCTTCGCGAGGATGCCGTTCGGTTCCGGATATTGTTGACGCAGGCAGTCGAGGAAAATTCGCTTGATGTCCTCGCTGTGGGCGGTGTTCCGAATTTGTCGGCATGGCGTCTGCACAACGGAACGATCTGGCGTTGGAATCGTCCGTGTTACGGGATCGTCAATGGCAAGCCTGGCATTCGTATCGAGGCAAGATACCTCCCAGCCGGGCCGTCCGTCGCTGACGAAATGGCAAACGCGGCGTTCTTTCTCGGGTTGATGAATTCACTCCCGGATGAATTCGGCGACGTAACGAAGCTTATTTCGTTTGAAGATGCCAAAAATAATTTCTTTAACGCTGCCCGTTACGGACTCGGTGGACAGATCCGCGGGCTCGACGGCAAGAGCCGTCGCATTGGCGCACTCATTCTCGGCGAGTTTCTGCCGCGAGCACATCAGGGACTCCGACAAGCCGGGATCGACGAAGCAGATATCGACCGGCTACTCGACATCATCCGTATCCGGGTAAGCGAAGAAAAGACGGGCTCTCGATGGATGCTCGATTCGTTGGCAGCTATGGACAAGAGGGCAAAGCCGAACGTGCGCATGCGTTCACTAACGGCCGCAATGAAAGAAAATCAGGAGAGTGGAGAGCCGATGCATGAATGGCCGCTCGCCGAGATACCTGCACAGTCGGACTGGATCGACAACTATAAGACCGTCGAGCAGTTCATGGCGGTCGATCTCTTCACGGTTCGGCCGGAGGATATTTTAGATCTGGCGGCGAGCCTGATGCACTGGCGCCACGTTCGGCACGTTCCGGTCGAGGATGATGGTGGGCATCTCATTGGGATCGTTTCACACCGTGATCTGATCGAGCTGCTTGCTTCAGGGAAGCTGGCTGCATCTGAGCCGATCATTGTCCGCGACATCATGAAAACCGAACTCGTCACCATCGCGCCGGACACTCCGACGTTAGAGGCTCTCGAATTAATGCGGGAACGTGACATCGGATGCCTACCCGTCGTTAAGGATGCCCGTTTGGTCGGGCTGGTCACGGCTTACGATTTTCTGACGGTTTCTGCAAAGTTGTTTGAGGAAAAGCTTAAAAACATTTTTTAGTGAAGTTGACCGACAAATCAATGATCACGGGGTGACAAGGATGAGCACAATAAAAAACGAGCACGAATGGGCTAAATATATAAAATTCTTTAATGACCAGAACGCGGGCAGGCTCACACGGCTCGGCGTATTTGAACCTGAAAGCGGCAGCTTTACAGATTATTGGCTCGAAAGCGGGGTGCCTCTCACCGGTGTTGACCTCGATACGCATGGGGCTCGGCTGGCAGTGCAGATCACGGTTGGCGATTTCACGCATGTCGCAAATGATGCGGTTAGACTAGCATTTCAGTTTACCAAGTCGGGGCAGGAAGACGGCATTGATATCACAGACGCCGACGGTCGCGCGACCATCCTGCGTTTCGAATCGCCCACCGTATAGGGCACTGACTTTTTCGCTGCGCGTATTTCTCCGCGATGTAGCGTAAAAACCCGCGACATAACGCTTTTTGATATTCATACCTGTTCTATAAACCTCTTATTTGCAATTAATTACGATTTCCTTATGTGGGAATGTGATTTGCATTCAACTCAGAGCGGGAGGAGGCTCGCATGGTCGAGAATAGTAAAATGAAGACCGCTGACGCCATGCGAATACAGGACAAATGTCAGAACTGCGATTTGCGGCGGAAGAACTTCTTTTGCCAGCTTCCAACAGCAGAGCTTGAGCGTTTTGAATCGATCAAGGTAACGAAAGCATATCCAAAAGGGACGATGCTTTTTGTCGAGGGCCAGCCTTCGCATGGGGTCTATATGCTCTGTCAAGGCAAGGTTAAGCTATCCACCTGTTCTAAAGACGGCAAGGTCATAATTCTCGGTATCTCTGAGGCTGGTGATATTTTGGGCCTTAGCGCGGCTGTCAATGGGTTGGAATACGAGACGACTGCTGAAGTTCTCGTGCTGAGCCAGGTAAATTACGTCAAGACGTCCGATCTTCTCCGATTTCTCAGGAACCACCCGGAAGCCTGTCTCAATGCCGCCCGGCAGCTGAGCCGAAGCTATCAAACCGCCTATCGGCAGATTTGCTCGCTGGGGCTATCCGGTTCTGTCGCCGATAAGCTTGCAAAACTATTTCTCGGCTGGGCCGGAGGCGGGAGCGGACGCAACGGAAGCGACAAAATCAGCATTAAGATTTGCTTTACGCATGAGGAGATAGCGGAGATGATCGGTGCGTCGCGCGAAACCGTCACCCGTGCTCTCAAGTATTTTCGAGAACGGGATCTGATTACCATTAAAGGTGATGACCTTGTCATTACTGACCGGAAAAAGCTAAACGCCATGATTGGTTCCCGCCGTGGTTTTCGTCCGGAAATGTGATGCCCATCACGATTTACTGTGACCGGCATCCTATTCCTAACGGAGCCGGCATAGGACATTCTTGTTCGGGAAAAGGATTGTCTAAATGTGGCCTCACGTCGGAACGAACCGGAATGTCTTTCTCGACCAGATCAGCGCCGAAAGGCTTTTCCGCTGTCTCAATAGCAACGATCGCAATACCCTACAGTCGATCAAAAAGAACATTCGCCTTGCGACCGCAACCACGATCTTTTATTCGGGCGAGCGGCCGCTTCAGATCTTTATTCATCGCAGCGGATGGGCAGTCCTTTGGCCGGATCGTAGCTGTAAAAGGGCTGTCCATACAGCCGAAGTCGGGTCCGAAATGATTTACGGGCTAATCGAAGTTCTGTCAGGCAGCACGTTCGACGTGAGCATGACAGGTCTCGCGGAGAGTGAATTCGAGACGATCGAACGAGACGATTTTCTTCACTTTATCTGTGACCAACCTGCTCTGTGTTTCAGATTGATTAAGATTCTCAGTCACCTTTACCAGCAAACTTTGCATACGATTCAATCCACTGACATTTAATACGCGCCAGAATATTTCTCGTGCATTGTGACGAGGCTCACATACCCAATGGCGAATGTCAGCCAAACTCGTGGTGCGAATAGGAAATTATTCGATCAAATACGGAGGCAAGCTCATGGCTTCAAACAAAATTCTTAAGGTAGGAATGCTCACAACATTCAGCATTCTTGTGCTTGCGTGGGTCATTTCACCGACCTTTTCAACAGCTCTTGGGGAAGCAGTCGAGGACGTTGCTCCAATCCCGGAACTGATAGCAAACGCAAGCCCGGACGATTACGTCGGAAGCGATTCGTGCATGGCGTGTCACGAAGATCAGTTCAAGAAATTCAAGAGTACCAAGCATGCCAGTCTCAAAGATGTACCAAGTTGGAAAGACAAGGTGCAGGGTTGCGAATCGTGTCATGGCCCGGGCAAGGCTCACTTAGAAGATGCTACCGACCTGACGAAGATCATTTCGTTCAAGAATAAGAACTCGAAGCAGATCTCAGAGACATGCATGACATGCCATGCAGGCAAGGAAAGCCATAATAATTTCCGCCGTGGCGAACACTGGCGCAACAATGTCGGGTGTACGGATTGCCATTCAGCCCACGGAACGCCCCCCGAAAACTCTGGTGTAGGTTCAGCGACACTTATAGGCAGATCGTTCAAGGGCGAGCCTCCCCCTGCAATGCTCAAGTCCAATGAGCAACAACTCTGCATCGCGTGCCATACCGAGGTGAAATCGCATTTCAATAAGCCGTTCCGACACAAAGTCATGGAAGGCGCGATGAAATGTAGTGACTGTCATAATGCTCACGGTGGATTCGAATCCAAACAGGCAAAGCTGGGCATCGGAGCTGATGCTTCGTGTGTCAAATGCCATGCAGACAAACAAGGGCCCTTCGTTTTTGAACATGCTCCCATGAAAACGGAAGGATGCTCTGCATGCCATACGCCACACGGCTCAGCAAATCCGAGATTGCTCAAGCGCCCACAGGTTCGCCAGCTTTGCATAGAATGCCACAGTGGCATCACCGAGCAACTTTCCGACGGCCCGACCGGCGGTCCGCACGATCAGAAAACGCTACTGCAAAGAAACTGTACAGCGTGTCACTCGAGGATCCACGGCTCGAATTCAAGCAATGTGTTCTTTAGATGATGAATAGGAAGAGGATTTATGACTAACAAAATTATCAGGAAAATAGGAAAGGTTGTCATGAGAAATAAGATCTTATTCATCGGGTTTTCGGTAATCAGCCTAATATTCACCACTACCGATCTTCGAGCTCAAACGGCGACTCCGACACCTTCGGATCAGCCTGGCAATCGCAGCGGGTACACCGTTGCCTCTTCGATCGAGTTTGGCGTCCGCGGTTTACGGTTCGATGGCAGTGACGAAAAATTCAGGAGCGACCTGAATTATCGGCCGGGGTTCCGTATTTGGGATTCGAGCTTTACGATCAAGCCCGTGAACGAAAACGGAAAGGTGTTCGACACCCTGCAGATCAAGACCTCGGGGTGGGGGGCAGATCCGTCGGGCTTCATCCGCATCGGCATGGACAAGACTGGAGCGTATAAATTTGATGCCACCATCCGCCAGATCAAGCTGATCAACCGGGTCAGCAATTTGGCACTTGGGTATCACCCATCGAACACAGACCGCACCATGGGCGATTTTGACGTGACCCTGTTTCCAGAAAGAGAAGAATTTCGACTCCGTTTCGGCATGTCCTTTAACAAGGCTGGCGGAACCCGCGGCTCTTCCACCCGCACACGCGATGTTTTTCCGATCGTCGAAGAACTTAATTCGGACGCCGGCGACCTCCGGGCCGGATTTGATACTAAGCTTCTGGGGTTCAAGCTGACCTTGACAGGCGGGCTCCGTCGTTTCGATGATCTCGGAGCATTTTTTATTCGGTCACGACAAGTCGGTGTCGCCGGAAGTTGTTTTTTCGGGATATGCATCTCTCCGACTGATGTCAATTTCATCAACCGGCTCGAGCGGCGAAACCCAACTAGCGGCGATACTGAATACGGTATATTCACAATCAACCGTACCTTTGCCGAGAAGCTGGATCTGACTGGCAGGTTTATTTACTCGCAGACTAACAGCAAATTCAGTATCGCAGATAACATAAATTATGATGGGCAGATCCGCCTTCCGACCGGCGTCACCTCTCCGGCCCTTTTTGTTGATGCCAACCTCTTCGATATTGCGGGCAGATCAAAGCGGCCGCAGTCGCGAGGCGACATAGGCTTGACGTATGCGGTGACCGAAAAGATCAGGTTTTCCAATACCTTTACCTTTGATCAGTTCACCAGTTTTGGTGATTCCAACGTTTACGAAAGCGTAACCGCCCGTGTCCAATCAACTGGTCTGCCCTACACAGGCGGACTTCCTCAGCCGCCAAACTATTTGGACACCCGCACGATCTATTGGCGTCAACACAACCTCAAGCGGTTTACGAATACGGTCGAGGCTGATTTTCAGGTCAACAACCGGCTTGGTTTCTCGATTGGTTACCGGTTTACCCACCGAAAGGTCGGAATCGGCCTGCGTAATCAAGCGGTCAAAGACCTACTGAACAGGCCGGTGGCTGCTCCAACGTTTAGCGTTGACGAGGAAGAAAACTCGGCCAACATATTTCTCTTTGGAGCCAAAATTAAGCCAACCTCAAACTGGACCATCTATACGAAAGGTGAACATGGTTCGGCGGATAATGCCTTTGTCCGACTCGCAAATCACGACTATACGAATGTCAGCGTAAAAAGTAATCTGAATTACGGAAAATTCACTTTCAACGTTTCCGGAAGTATCCGAAACAACGAAAATCCATCACGCACTGCCGATTACAGGAACTCATCTGGTGCGATCATTCTCCCCGCGTTTGATATCATCGCAAACGTTAGAACCAGGGTCTTTTCTACCTCTGTCGATTATGTTCCGGATCCGAGGTGGACCCTGAGTACCGGATATACCTATAATTACCTCTCAAGCAAGACTGATACTGTTGTCCCTCTATCACTTAATGCATCTCTACCACCGAATCCGGTTGGCAACCTAGGCTTCCTGAGAGGATTTAGTGAATTCTTCATGAAGGATAACTATTTCTTTGTGGATTTATCGGGCCAGCCTACTAAACGCGTCTCGCTCTATGCCAGTTATCGTTACAACAACGATAAGGGCCAGGGCAGTCGCGCTGCAACTTTAATGGAACGGTTCCTAAGTTCTTATCCATTCAAGTCTCATACGCCCGAATTCAGACTTGCCATTAAGCTGACGAGGAACCTGGATTGGAATCTTGGTTACCAGTACCATAACTATAATGAGAAGCTACAGTTCGGATATTTCCCTTATAACGAACTGATTAACACTAATGTCATCCCTGCTAACGCAACATACCCCACCAATCAGAACTACCGGGCTCACATGCCGTACACCTCGTTGAGGTTTTACTTTGGCGGAGGGGCAGAGGATCGCTAGAGAGTGACACTAAGCAAAAAGAACGGCCGATGATCGTAAATGATAATCGGCCGTTTGATTTTGTCTTAGTCCGACCTAGAACCCGGGAAGTTTCGCTCCGCCCTTGTGACAGTCCGCACATTGGAATTGCGAAAGATCGCCGAGGTTGAGCGGATGCTTAAAGGTCTGGTCGCCTTTGTGACAGGCTGCACATTGCCAGGTGTTCTTGTCGCCGAGATTCACAGGATGCTGGAAGACTCCGTTCGTGGCTAGAGTCGTTATTCCACCTGCTGTCCGGTCGATTGTCGTGTGGCAAAGATTGCAGTCATTCCTGATGACTTTTCCTTCTTTGCTAAAGTGTTGCCCGTCGTGACAGCGGAAGCAACCCTGAGCATTCAAATGGCCGATATTGTTTGGCGACGCTTTCCAATCGGTTTTCATCTCCGGGAAGAAATAGGTTTGATATATCTGCTGTATCTCCCCGACTGCTCCTGCGATCGCCGCCCTGTGCGAAGCATATATCGCCGGGTGGTTTGAGCGGTAAAAGTCGTCAATATCTCTTGCTATCGCTACAACGGCCTCATCGTTCGTCAAATAAGGCTTCGCAAGGGTCTCGACAGCTCTGGTTTTAATAAATGGCAAAGAAATATCTAGCCGGCCGGCTTCGAGCGATCGGTCTACCGCTTGATTCGGCGATAGATAAATGTGAGCGGGGCGATTGTGGCAGTCGATGCAGTCCATTTTGCGTTTCGACGCAGCAGCGATCTGCTTCTCGGTGAATGAGACGTCCTTTATCATATAATCAACGACGTTGCCTGCCGCATCTTTCGTGCGCACCCACGGTATTGTCTCCCGTCGATCATCTGAAGAGATAAAGGTAACCTCATTTGATACGTTCATGTGCCAGTGGATCCCGCCGACCGGCCCGGCGTTCGGATTCCCGCCCCCGACCTTGATGAGCATACGGGTCTGGTCGAGGGAGTTCTTTTCGTCGTAACCATAGTGATTGAAAACCTTGATCTGGTCGCCGTGAAATTTTTCTGACCAATGACACTTCTGACAAGTTTCAGTCGCCTCTCGCATATTGTGCACCGGCGTCTGGATCGGACGGCTATAATGTCCAGTTACGACTCCGTACAGCTGACGCATTCCGCCCATCTTGGCTCGAACGTAAGCATCGGCCCCGCCGCCGACGTGGCATTCGACACAGCGGATCTTCGCGTGCGGGGATGCGTTATACGCGACGAACTCAGGTTTCATCACGTCGTGACACGCCTGGCCGCAGAACGTCACCGATTCCGTATACTCAAATGCCCGATAACTGCCATAAGCCGTCATGAACAGGAACATGAATGAAAGGCACATGAAGACGATCAACGACCGACGCCGACGCGGGTCGTTCAGATCTAGGATGGGATACGCGGCGATCTCAGAGACGGACATGCTCCGTCTGCGGCGCCGTTCATACAAAGCCCCGACCAGCACGATAAACAGCCCAAACAGCAGTACGCTGGGAACCAAGATGAAAGTTATCAGATCCGTATACGGATTGTCGCTCCCGCTCGAAAACTCGATCAACAGCAGTAACAGAAAGCTCGTTAAACTCGCGGCTACGATCGCAAATCCGACGAAACTAATGTAATTTCGCATAAGACTCGGCGTACTTCTCCCGGGCTCGGATCCTTCCTGCACTGCGTCTTCCTCTTCCTCTTCCATTTGACTATTACCTCAAAGTTATTTGATTCGATCGATCTCAAAATGTGCCAAGGCCGCCTGAACCAGATTCGAACTCAAAAGAGAAACGAATCCTAGTTCAAACGGCCCGGGCTCAAATGGTAAAACAGAAGATCAGTTCGTCACTTGGGCGTCTTTAAGCCTCTCATATATTCAGCCAATCCCTTGGCTTCACCTTCTGTCATACCTTTTGTCTCAAAACCCGGCATGAAAGGCGGCTTCTCGCCTTTCTTTCCCTTTAAGATCACTTCTACGTGGTGCTCATCGGTCTTTGCTGCATCGTAGAATTTGCTCGCGTTCGGCAAATGGCATGCTGCACATTTTGCTTTGTACGCGACCGCCGGTTCCTCAATTGCTGCTCCAACCTTTGCGGGTGATACATTAAGCACGGTCAATAAAAAAAGTGGCACGGCGAAAAATATTATTGCGATAAATTTTGTACGATTGGCTTTCATGTTCGACTCCTCGAATAAACTTATAGAACCCTTTCGGTTCCTGCCTTTTCATGTCGCAACCATCGTGCCAGCACCAATCATCTTCCAACCACTGTATTTACGGGGCTTTGACTGTTAGCCGCCTGATAAAAAACCACGATCATCGCGACCACCGCGAATTTATCCACACCTCACACTCAGAACTTAAAACTATTCGCTTCGTGGCAACGCTTACAGCTCGTCGGATCTTTGATCCCGAAAGCCCGCTTATCGTTATGACACGCCAGGCAGCTTTGCTTGCCGGCCGGAGCGAAATGCATTGACGGGATCGGGGCTGTAACCTGCCGTCCGCGTGCCGATCCGGCGAGGACTGTGTGACACGAAGCACAATTCAGATTGGCCCTTCGCGAGTGCTCCTGATGGCTGAAGTTAATGGCGTACGCACGTGACCAATCCGAACCGCGAACCGGTCGGCCCGGCTCGTGACACGTGCTGCAAGAACCTATACTCCTGCCGCCAACCTCAGTCCGTGGGCCGTGACACTGAAAACAGGTCTGATGAGCCGATGCACCGGATGGAATTGATAATGCCATACCGCGTCGCGACGGCTTGTGACATGTGGCACAGCCCGTCTGTTTCAAATGTTTGCCGTGGTCGAATTTGATATTAAAGCTCCGAAGCGCAGGAAAAGGCTTGACGTCGGTCGGCGTATGGCAGATCGTGCAGATCGCATTCTTATTGTCGGCAAATTGTTGCACGTGACAGCCGGAGCACGGCAGATGGCCGGGAAATTTTGGTTTTGTTAAACCTTCCTGACGCTTATGACATACGAGACAAGGCATTCGCACATGCTGAGGTTCGGAATGCTGAAATTTTGAGTACGACTGAGCAGGTTCAACCGCTTCCGGCGCTGGTTCAGCCGATGCCGAAAAAGCCGAGAATGAGAACATATAACCCGCTGCGGAGCAGAAGAGCAGGAGAACCGCCATTTCAAAGCGTTTCGGGCGTGATCTACTTTTTGGCCTGCTTATGTTCTCGCTCATTCCTATTTTCCTGCCGCCGCGGCTATGGCTTTAGCATGCGATTCGGGAACCGGTAATTTCCCCAACGTTATGTGACACTTTACGCACTGAAAAGAAGCACTTGTTTTTCTCATATCGGCTTCATAATTCAGTGCCCCGCCGTCGTCCGAGGTTGGCGTTGCGTGGCAAGTCGCGCAAGACGCTACCGGCACTCGCGTCGATTTTGGATCAGCCGTTTTCATCGTCAACACGTTATGACATGTCGAGCAGCTCAGCTCAACATGGGCAAAAAACTCGTGCCTGAATGTCCCAGACGAATCCCGTCGCTTCCATGCGTCCATCATTCGCTTGTTGTCGATCTTCATCGGAGCGGCGATCTTCGCGTCAAAATCTACTGCTGATGCCGGCGGCTTCAATTGGTGGCAAGTCGCACAAGATTGCGGTGCCGGCAGCATTCCCGTATCCGCCGAATGGCAAGTAAAACAGGTGGTGTGGCCGTTCGGGCCGGACTTGAACGTCCCTTTTTTGAGCCAAAATGCGTCGCCGATCTTCGCCGGTGGCGGCGTGACAAATTCGTCCTCAGACTTACCCTGCGGCATTTGGGTCTGGTGGCAAACAGCACAGCTTTCTTCGCCCGCTCGCTTATTTCCCTCGAATGTCGCCTTTTCGAACGAGACGGGTGGCGACTTGTGTGCGGAAACGATCTCGATATGTTTATCGTGCGGAAAGCTGACGACAAAATCCGATTCCGCTCTCTTACCCCTTGCCGATATGTCAAAAATCTCTCTCGGGTTGGGAAATGGGTGGCGCGCTCCGTTTCGAGGTGTGGCGTTAACATGACAGATCGAACAGATCTGCGGTTGAGCACCCTTAAAAAACTGCTGGGTGTGGCAGCGAATGCATGAATCGTGTTTCGGATATTCAGTAACGTCCGCGAATGCAACTTCGGCAGCACGGGCCTTCTTCCAGTTATCTGACGGAAATTTGTGGCAGCTCGAACATTCCATTCGATGCGCTTTGGTGTCATGCGGGAATTCGGAATACTTGCGTGCCCTCTGCGGTGTCGGTTTTGGCTCGGCGGTGAGCGACGCATCAACCGATGCCGTCGACCGGTATAAGAATCCAACGGTAAAAACAAACGCAAAAATAACGCTGATCAGAGCTCGCGTGTAGTTTGTTGTGCTGAAGCGGCTCATTTTTACAGACCTTCCTGGTGCTAATTTTATTCGATTCTTAGGTCGATTGATGTGACGGTTATCACACGTCCGAAGTGCCAACGCGTGTTTGCGGAATAATACACGCCTCGTCGGGTAAGAATTCGCGGTTCATCGAGCCACTGCGAACTGCGAACCGACGAAATCCCATTCATAATGCCAAAAATGCGGTATCTGGCGCTGCAGCTCGTCAGGCATATGGTTTGCTGTTACCGACCGTAGGGATACGTGAATTATGTCGACACTTGAACAGACCGTAACCGAAGTCGTGGCGAAGAATGATGTCAGGACGACCTCTGGAGAATCGCTTTTCTCTCGATTTCTCAAGCTGTTGTGCTCCGTACGGCTCGGCGTGACGCTGCTCGTACTGCTAGCGCTGGCATGTCTGATCGGAATGCTCGTGATGCAGCAGAATGTTGATGGCTTCGCCCGTTATTTTGCTGAACTCACGCCCGCTCAGCGGTTAGTGTACGGCAAGTTGGGCTTATTCGATATTTATCATGCCTGGTATTTCAACGCTCTGCTCTGCATCGTTTCGCTGAATATCGTCCTCGCATCGATCGACCGTTTCCCCAAGACTTGGCTATTTGCCTCAAAACCAAATTACACCGTGCCGATCCGGTGGCTACGGGCCCAGAAACAGACAGCAGAGATCGATATCGATGGTGACGCGAAAACGCTCGCCGAAAAAGCTAGGAGCACGATGAACAAGGTCGGCTGGCGAAAAGTGGTAGTAACCGAAAAGAACGGCCGCACTTATGTATTTGGACAGTCGGGGCTGTGGAATCGGTTCGGAGCGTATGGGGTTCATGTCGGGCTCCTGACCATTTTTCTGGGAGGATTTCTGACCGCACAGCTCGGATCGACCGGCAACCTGCCTCTCGCACCCGGACAGAAGACGAATTTGATGCTCGGAACCCAGGTGCAACTCGACAACGTAACCGAGGTCACCAGCCGCTTGCCTTTTGAGATCGCCTGCATCGATATCCAGCAACGACTTATTAAAAAAGATGAGTCGATCTCAGCGATGAACACCATCGACTGGATGACGACGTTCACGATCACCGATGAGACCGGCACCCATCAGGCTTTTGCTCAGATGAACAAACCTTTCGATTATCGCGGTTACCGTTTCTTTCAGGCCAGTTTTATTCCCGTCGGACGAGCCAGAAATATTACGGTCAACGCAAAGAGTGCGAATGGCGGTGGAGATCAAGCGGTCACGATTCCCCGAGGTGGAGAGGCGGTATTGGCCGACGGTACTAAGATCAAATTCAATGAGTTTCGCGGTAACTTTCGTATCGGTCCTGAAGACCCTAACGAAGATACATCCGCGTACCCAAATCCGGCGGCTGTGCTACAAGTAACGCAACCTGGAATCCTTCCTCAGACAGCGTATGCCTTTGGCCCGCAGATGGCCGACATACCCGTCGCGGGCAAGCCGGTCGCCGGATATACATTTCAACTAAAGGACTTTGAAAAGGTCTCGGACCAACACGTCCTGTCCGTCCAGCGTGATCCGGGGGCTACAGTCGTTTATGTCGGGTTCGTCCTGCTTTTCCTAACGCTAAGTGGTGTGTTTTTCTTTTCCCATCAGCGCGTTTGGGCAGCTATTGAACCGGGCGAGGGCGGTACGAAAAAGGTCGTACTCGGCGGAAACACAAATCGAAGCCTTGGGGCTTTTGACGAAAAATTTAATCGTTTAGTAAATGATTTGGGAGCAAAACACATATGAGCCAGGAAGTTATGGACCGACCACTGATGGTGCCAGACAAGCCACTGACAACTTCGGCGAATGCGCTGATGACCTACGTTCCGGCAGCGATCGCCATATGCGGTTCGCTCGTCGTCGTCCTCTTACGATTGAGCATCGGCGGTGACCGCTTCATTTCGGACGGCGCACTGATGATGCTCGCATTGGCCTCCTATCTGATCGCGGCGGTGTTTCATCTTACAAATATTTACGCTCCGTTCAAATTTGCAGAGAAACTCGGGATGTGGGCAGCAACGCTTGGCGTGCTCTTTAACCTATCGAGCTGGCTGGTACGATGGGTCGCGGCATATGATCGTGAACTTGCGATCTTTAACTCACAAGGACTGGGCGCCGCTGATATGCCGTGGCTTTTTCGGTACGTACCATTCGCAAACCTGTATGACCTAAGTCTCGCATTTGCATTCGGGGCTGGGATCACAACGCTGCTAGTCATGCGGCGAAATGATTTTCGTATCGTTGCAGCTTTATCCCTTCCCCTAGCGGCTATCATTCTGGTCCTTGCACGGTTTATCGGAAGCGAGATCCTCGATCTACCGCCCGTACTCGATTCTTATTGGAGGCCCATCCATGTCGGGATCGCGTCGCTTAGTTATGGCATCGCTCTGGTGTGTTTTGCCGTTGCTGTTCTGTATCTTCTCAAAGACGGCCTTAAGGTCGAAAAGATGGCTATCTGGACCAGCTTCTTCGCCATGGCCGTGTTTGCTACGATCAGCAAGTTCAGTGTGTTTGCTCCCGCTACATTTGGAACATATACAGCGTCGACATTCGTGGGAGCCTCGCGTACGGCACTCGGCCTGCGGGCGGATGTTCCGTTCGTAGGCTGGATGATCGTTGTTGCAGCCGCCATGCTTCTTGCTGCATTCGCCGGCCACGCCGGATACATCTCAAAAGCTAACGAGAAGGCGCGCTTCTTGTGAAACCGCTTTCTCTACCTGGCCATACTGGTACAAGGTGCCGGCATCGCGATGATCGTCTATCATCTCAAGACCCTGCAAAGCATCGTATCGCTGATCAGCCCGTCGCAATATCCAAAGTTTGCCGTCTGGATGCTTCAGCAGCAGGACGTGCCTCAGGCCCAGATCAACCTCATGGGCCAGCAGCAACTCTACGACATCGCGAACAA
>JANNWQ010000011.1:0-4534 GCA_031408595.1 Acidobacteriota bacterium
GCCGGCGAAATGAGCGGCCACATCTTCTTCGAAGACCGCTTCTACGGCTTCGACGACGCCTGCTACGCCGGTGCTCGTTTGCTCGAAATCCTCTCAAACACCGACAAACCGCTCTCCGAATTACTGGCCGACGTCCCCAAAACCTTCTCCACCCCCGAGATCCGCATCGAATGCCCCGACGAAACCAAATTCGAAGTCGCCCGTCGCGTAGGCGAACACTTTGCCACTCTCGGCCACAATATCAACACCATCGACGGCGCCGGCATCACCTTCGAGAACGGCTGGGGGTTAGTTCGTCCATCGAACACGCAGGCATTACTTGTACTGAGATTTGAGGCGGACACAGAAGAAAACCTCGCCGCGATTCGCGACGAGGTGGAATCAAATTTGAAAGGGTTGCTCTAGTAGTTCGGCTCAACTTTCTTCGACCTCGACCGGCAAGGCATTTTTAAGAAACAGCCAATTTTCGAATAATCGAACCGGTTTTCATTTGTTACAACCGCCCACGTTCTATGATCTACGGCTGTATCGGTCGGAATGCAAATGCATTTGGTTCCCCAAATTGGTCTTGGGGTCGCTCCTTGAAACCGCCCTCGATCCTCCAGGATTGATTAGATTTTTTCGCACGGGAATCTGCAGGCATGCCGCTGTCCTCTCGACCGAATTCAACCGTTGCCATTTTTCCTGCTGCTAAGGAGCCTAAATGACAAACCGAGCTACCGTTCAGGCTGCCTCTAATCGCTTTTTTACAGCTTCCCTGGCTGGGTTGGGAAAATGTGACCCTAGAATCAGAAGCAAAATCGGAGCGAAAGTTTAGCTCGGCAATATCCTTGTTGCCAACATTTCTAAACGAAATCGTGTAAACAGTTTCTCCCGGTTTTGCCGAAGGTTTTTCACTCTCAAAAGAGACCTTTATCTCGGTAAAAGCTTCAATCGGCGGGGCTTGGGTTTCCAAAACCAGGACGAAGTATCCCGACGGTACATTGTCTTGGCTAAAACTTCGATCCTCACATCGAAGCGATCTTTGCGAGAAGTCTGGATAAAGTTTTGCACTTTCTAAGTTTGCCTTTGCTTTTGCTTCTTCCTCAGCCTCTGCTCCTCTATGCTTTGATTCTTCAGCCCACCATTCAGGAGTTATTGTGCAATCTACCCATCGATTTCCGATCGGCTCCATTTCGAATTCTGCCAATTTTAGGATTCTCACCTTGCGGAACTCGCTCTCCGAGTTTATTGGCACTTTGAATGCCAAAAGCGGGCTGCTGTACGGGACGGCAGAAGTTCTGACGTAATAGCCCTTATTTAAGAATGCATAACCGGTAGGAATTGCCGGAGCCTTCGGGATGTCTCTTAGATTAATGTGGTATTTTTTTGTCTCGCCCGCTTTCCCCAGGAATTCAAATTTAACAGTCAGCTCGTTCGGGTCTTTTATTTCAACGAGCGATGATTGAGCGCAGGCGACATCGAACAGAACTGTTGAGATGACCAAATAGAGACAAAATTGAAATAAATTCATACAAGAAATAGTAACCGGCAATTCATATAACCTAAACTTGGTAGTTGAACGTCCCGCCCAGTTCAGACCGCTATTCTTCGCGGATGCGCGATCGGCTACCGGTTTTCGCTTTCAATGAGCGTTTCTTTGGTCTTACACAAATTCGCTCGTCCCCACTTCGAATAGTCATCGGCCTGAGAGACAACGATGGCGTCCACTTCCTTCGCGGATAAAGGCTTCTTCATATCTCCCAACCTGTGTCTATTCTAACAATATTTCTAGATTTCGCTGAAAAATCGTCTTCAGCTTTCGTCTGCTACTTACTCCACTCATCCGCCACATGGACATCGACCTTGATCGGGACTTTGGTGACGTATTCGCTGCCGGCACGTTGCATGGCGGATTCCAGTCTTATGGCGATCGAGTCGGCTTCGGTGGCGTCGCATTCGACTACTATTTCGTCGTGGACTATGTTGACGAGTCTTGCGGAAGTGTCGCGAATGTCATCGTGCAGTAGCCGCAATGCGCGTTTTAGGATGTCGGCGGACGTGCCTTGGATGGGCATGTTTTTGGCGTAACGTTGTGCGGCGCCCACTGAGCCGCGGTCGTTCGGGTCGAAGTTCATACGGGCCATACGGCCTGATGCTGTTCGTGCGGAGCGGTCATTCAGGACATTGCGAGCCGCGTTTCTGAGCCATTCGTCCATCTTGGGATAAGTTGCGAAATATCGCCGCAAGGTTTCCTCAGCCTGTCGTTGCGTGAGTCCCGTCATCGATGCAAAGCGCGATGCGCCGATGCCGTACACGACGCCGAAATTCAAACGCTTTGCAAACGAACGCTGGTCCGCCGACACGTCCTCGGCCTTGATCCCAAAGACCTGTGCCGCCGTCGCGGCATGAAAATCCGAACCGGCGACAAACGCGTCGATAAAATTCTGGTCACCCGAAAAATCCGCCAGTATCCGCAGCTCGATCTGCGAATAATCGGCGATCACTAGCTTGCTGCCCGTCGGGGCCATAAAGCACCGTCGATATTCCGCCTCGTGCGGTATCTGCTGGAGGTTCGGTTTCGAACACGCAAATCGCCCGGTCGGTGCGCCGATCTGGCGAAAATCCGCATGAATACGCCCGGTCGCCGGTTCGATAAATTCTAAAATATTCTCGCCAAAGCTCTGACTCGCCTTGGCTGCCGCACGGTATTCGAGAAGTTTGGCAACGACCGGATATTCGTCAGCTAGCGGCTGCAGTTCCCACGCACGCGTCGAATTTGGCACCGGCACGCCGAGATTGACGAGAGCGTCCGTAACCTGATCTATCGAGTCGAGATTGATCTGAGTCTGGCCAAACAGCGAAGCCTGCGCAACGCCCGCTGAAAGAAGATGCTGCAGCTCTTCGCCCGCTCGCCGCTGAATTATAGAAACCTTTTCGAGCTGCTCGCGCCAACGCTCCGTGTCGAGATAAAAGCCGTTGAGCTCCATCTCGGCGATCGGCATGACGCATTCGTTCTCGATGCGAAGTACGTCAGCGAGACCGTCGGTAGCGATCCGTTCGTCGAGCTTCGCCTTGACCTCA
Organism: Acidobacteriota bacterium; assembly: GCA_031408595.1. Taxonomy (GTDB): domain Bacteria; phylum Acidobacteriota; class Blastocatellia; order Pyrinomonadales; family Pyrinomonadaceae; genus OLB17. Next base: position 3,064 of record JANNWQ010000011.1, read on the forward strand.
GGCATGATCGCAGCGTCCATCGCGGCGTACTCGATCTGCGACTGTGACAGCTCCGCTGCCCCCCAATCGCTCACCTGCTCGGCCTTATCCAGTGTTCGCCCGAGAAAGAACTGCACCACATCCGCCAGCCCATGCCGCCGCTCACCTTCACCCGCCGCGATCAAAATGCTTGCTAGGTAAGTGTCATAAACCCCACCAACCTCGCACCCCAAATGGTGCCGTACCCACTTAGTATCGAACTTTGCATTATGCGCGATCTTCGTGATCTTCGGATTAGACAACAGCTCCCGCAAAGGCTCCAGATCTGCATTTGCCCGTAAAGCCTTTGCTGTTTCCGATATCTCTCCTATCTGACCACTGGCCAACGACCACTTGTCCCCGGCAAACGCCCGCAGATCAACGACCTTAGTATTCCGCCCATCGCTCAGCTGCACGAGCCGCAAATTCCCTCGATACGGATCAAGGTCCGTCGTCTCCACGTCAAACCCGAGAGTGCGAACATTCCGCAGCTCATCACAGGCCTTCTTGAGCCCCGCGGCGTCGTTCACAAGCTGAAAATAGATCTCCATTTACTGCATTGTATCGCGAGCCACGCGAGTTGTCAGATTTTGACTGTCGAGCGAGGGATTAGTGATCTTTTATGTTTACTTAACTCTCTCGATTGTTTATACTGTCGGGAGTTTGCCGCGTTTTGCGATCGGGATCGCTTGACGAAAGGAGCACACAAGTTAGAGGATTTTTGATAGGGCGTAACGGCCCTTGCAGATCGAGATTTTACGGGTCTGAGCACGATCTAGATAAAGATAGGTGCTCCCCGATGGCGAGAGAGCTTAGATGCTCTCGTGCCGAGAGAGTTCCCAAACGTGACTTTTTGTTCATACCTTTATACTTGGGGCATCGCCTCAGGACCAAGCTGTAAGACCAATAACGTTCGGTTCACTCTCCGTGACGCTCGGCCTTAAGTTCAAAAAAATACATCTCTAACCGCTCCTTTTGCTTATAAATACGGCATCCGACCGAATTTTTTAGTAAAGGATTTTTGTATGAAAGAAATGATAGTGAGTGTCAACGGTCGCGAAAAAAAAATCGCGATTCTTGATAATGGTAAGGTTACGGAGTTTTACATTGAGCGTGGCGAGGAAAATACCGGCGTTGCGGGCAATGTTTATAAGGGCAAAGTGATGCGCGTACTGCCGGGAATGCAGTCGGCGTTCGTCGATATCGGTCTAGAGCGAGATGCGTTCCTGTACGTCTCGGATTTCTTCGATGAAGAGGAAGAGATCGAACGCATCGTGATGGAAAAGGCCAAAAAGACTTCGCCTGAGGAAGCCCAACGCTCGGCACGCGAAACGATCGATCTCAAACGAGTCGAACGTGAAAAGCAGATGGAGTCGGCACAGGAAGTCGCCGAACCGCTGGCCGAGACGGCGACATCCGTTGATGAGCCAACCGGTCTTTCGGATTCGATCGA
>JANNWQ010000012.1:0-22676 GCA_031408595.1 Acidobacteriota bacterium
CAGTCGATAAAGCCCCCTAAATAGGTAACGCGCCCGGTCAATCTGGCGACCTAGCCATCAATCATGTCAAAGAGAAAGCCAACAATCATAACGAAGACGAACCAGAAGAAATAGCCGAAAACCAACAGTACGCCGCAACCCATATTGATGATCACACCGATCAGCGTAAGCACGTTTGGCGGAATACCGGCAGACGCAAGCCCGCGAACCATCGCATTGATGATCGCCATTGCTCCTCGTCCTATTTCAGCTCCTAGCATCTCAGTTGTCGGTTGTCGGTTGGCAGCTCGGACCACCGGTCACTAGTTATCTTCCCGTTCGTGAATCGTCGTCAATCGGGTAATTTCAAAATTACGAAATCCTGTGGGCGTCTTCACCTTTATTTCGTCGCCTTCTTCCTTTCCCATCAGTGCCTGTCCGATCGGTGAAACTGTCGAGATTAGACCTTTTTCTGGGGCACTTTCTTCGGATGTAACGAGTTGATAGGTCACCTTTTCCTCTTTTTCGACGTCGTAAAGCACGACCTCGGATCCGTAGGCGATACTGTCGGTCGGGATCTTTGAAATATCGATCGAATCGATCTCCATTAGCCGCTGATGCAGCAAGCTGATGCGTACCTGGACCATCGACTGCTTATCTTTTGCAGCTTTGTACTCGGCATTTTCGCTGAGATCGCCAAATTCGCGAGCGTGCTGGATCGCCTTAGGCAACTCAAAATGCAGTTGGTGCTCCAGATTATCGAGCTCGGCCTGCAGTTTCTTCTTAATTTCTTCCATTCCCATAATTCGCGTTTACGAGCCGCCGGTTCTAACCTCGAACATTGCTTCTTCCCCCATCTTCGATTCTCTCGGAGCGGCAAATGAGATGCCGATATCCCGTGCGGTGCGTACAAGCTGGCCGTCGATCGGCACGGTCTTAATATTTGCACACGCCTCGGAGAGCGGTACTGTTACAATAGTTCCCGCCTGCAAGGCAACCATGTTGCCCGCTTCGCCACTCGCAAGTGCGCGAACTGCACATGCTCCAAAATTGGTTCCCAACATGCGGTCAAAGGCGTTCGGGCTACCGCCGCGTTGCAAGTGGCCGAGCACGACAGTGCGGGTCTCTTTGCCGGTCAGCTTCTGTATCTGCTGGCCAATGTAAACCCCGGCCCCGCCGAGCCGCGTCGCTTCATTATCCTGATATATCTCGGACTTGCCCGTTTCCATCGCCCCTTCGGCAACGACGATATTTGTAAACCGCGAACCGCTATTCTCGCGAGCCTGGACCTTTCTGACGATCGATTCGAATGAGTATGGGATCTCAGGTATCAGGATGACATCAGCGCTACCGGCGAGCCCGGCGTGCAGGGCGATCCAACCGGTGTTCCTCCCCATGACCTCAAGTACCATCACGCGATCATGCGAGGCGGCGGTCGTGTGTAGACGGTCAAGGGCCTCGGTCGCGATGTCGATCGCGGTCATGAAGCCAAACGTAAGCTCCGTCGCGGCGAGATCGTTGTCGATCGTTTTCGGCACCCCGATGACGGGGAAGCCTCGCTTGTGAAATTGCTCTGCGATTGCAAGCGTTCCTTCACCACCGATCGCCACAAGTGCCTCGATACCAAGAATATCGAGATTCGCCAGAGCTTCGCCGATCGGCATTTGCGGGAAAGTCGGCTTGCCGTCGACCATCTTGACAAAGCTGCCGCGGTTTCTCGTGCCGAGAATTGTGCCGCCACGCGGCAAAATGCCGCTCACGCTCTTGAGGTTCAGATTGACCGTATGCGTCTCGCCGAGGATGCCTTCAAAACTATCCTCGATGCCGATGCACTTCATTCCAAATTCGCCGATAGCCGTTCTTACAACTGCCCTGATGGCGGCATTTAGTCCCGGCGCGTCGCCGCCGCCGGTCAGGATCCCGATCTGCTTATACATAAATAAAACCAGAGCAAAGCAACCTATATCTTACTTCACGCGAGTCGAATGTTAAAACGATTTACTCGCGGACGAAGGGCTGTGTGGCTCCGGTAGGTGATTTGCAAGAAAATGCTGGATGTGTCCACGATCCGCCTGAATCGTAGTATCGTAGGCCTGACACCGCTTGCCCTCTCCCCGTTTCTTGATATGCATTTTTATTTGCTCCTCTGAAAAAATTCTAAGGGCTTACTTCTTGTAGTTATCCGCGACAAACTTATTGATAAGTTTATTTAGATTTTCGGGTCGATATATCGCGGATCCGTCTGCGTCGGGATTGGCAGACCTGACCTCGTTTTCTCTGCTTTCCTCATAAGCGATCGTTTCCTGCAAATATGCAGTGATGAATTTTTTGCCGAGCGGCGTGGCGACGAATCTGTTGTGCTCGGCTTTTTCGGCTTTGGTGAAACCGGTCGTTGTTCCACCGTTTTTGACGATCAACGCCCACATTTCCATCGTTCTGATGTACTCCAAAACTCGCTTACCTGCCTTTCCCTGAAGATAAGCAATCAGGCTGGAGAGTTCTGCCGACGTGAATTGGCTCGTGTAGCTTTTCTGCAAGCCTTCCTTGATCCATCGTTCCGTCGGAAAGTTTTTGCTGATGGCGGTTGCGATGGCTGAGTCCACCAATTTTTCCAAAAAGTCGTAATTGGTTCGGACAAATGATTTCTGAGCAGCTGTCAATTGATTATTAACTTTAAGCGCTTCCTCGAAGCCTGCGATTCGACCTTCTCTGGCTTTATCCACGGCGGCCTGGTCATCCGGGGCTCCGGGAAGAGCGTTTAACGTCTCTTCTATTCCTACGTACGGATGCTTTCGGTACGTCAAGTCAACCAGTTTATTGACCGCCGCGAGTTTTGAGACATCGCCTGTGGCGGAAGGGGTTTCAGCTTTAATAGCATCATCCGGCATCTGTTTGTACATTCCAAACATGGAGCTGATCTGATACTGCGTTCCAGAGTCCTTGACCGACAACTTTACGTCCTGGAAAAGCAGATTGATCACCGCGAGCTTTGTCTTGCCAGCAAGATCGCGGCGTGCGTCCCATTTCCTGGCGACCATTTCGGACTCGCCCGGCTCGGTCGCTGTTCTCGCGACAACGCCTTTAAGTTCCGCTACAAGAGCGGCTAGCGTTTTTGCGTCGAGCGGTTTGCCACCAGCGGCTTGAGCCATACCGCTGAAACTAAACGCCGCGCATAAAAGCGTCAAAGCGATGGCTGATCTTGTCCAGTTGATTTCGGATCTAATATTCATTTTTTTCTCCTCAATTTTTATGCTGTTCGAGCTCATTTCTCAAACGAAATTGCGATGGCCAGTTTTCCCCGGGCCTATTTGAATGAGACCTTTAGCTTGTATCGAGCGTCCGGATGTTCCCTCAAATAAATGAAGTCGCCACCGGTGGGGGAAGCTTGCCGAACCACTTCGCTCCGTCCTACGTCTCCCTCCCGCCCTCAACCGGATCGCCGTCTCGAGAGTTGGTTGATTTGCTGACGACGAAGCGAGCACGGTGGTCGCCGCGGCCCTTCCATGATATCTGCACCCGCAGTGTCCGGTTTTTCCGGGCTTTGACAACATAGCGCCATTGAACTTTAATTCGTCGGGTACCAAGTGCCGCAGCCGCTCGATTCGAAGCCCTCGTCGGTCTTCTTAATGGTTACAGTGGTCGAGACCGCGCTCGAAGGATCTTTCTTAGTAGCCGCGCAGCTCGCGGATGATCCCAGCTTTCATAGTCTCCAATTTCCGAAGATTATCATCGATTGAATTCAACACAGCTCAGGGTACAAATGCTATGAGTACTTTCTTTTGCTCTTGACTCTACACCTTTAACTTAGCTCCTTGGTGGTAGTAAGGCAGTTCAGCCTGCACCAGCTTATATCTGCCCCAAAATGAACAACTCGACCGCGCTACCGCCCTACCGGATCCTTAAATCTTGGCTGCCCGCGAGTGTGGTCGGTTTCTTGCCGTTGACATAGATCTGCCAAACCTCGACATTGAGCTGCCTTCGGGACAGATTTTTGCCAAAACCGACGACGAGGCCGTCGTTGCGATAAACGAGCGGCAGTTCTTTGCCCTTTGCGCTGAGCCACTTCATCGCCGCTGCAGCGGTCGTAAACCGCATCTGAGCTTCCTCGAGGACACCGCGGGTAATGCCGTTGTGCTCCTTCCAATGATCGCCCGGACCCGGCCAACCGATTCCCAGGCTGCCTTGCCATCTCTTCTCGCGGGCCCCCATTTCGACGGAGCGTGTCGCACCTTCCCACGTGTATGATCGCAGCAGCCCTTGGCCCGCTGTGATCTTGATCGTACCGGTCGACGTTTCAGCCGTGATCGACGAACCGGGAGCCATCACGACCTCGGTTCCCGCCGGTATCGGGCCGTCACCTGCGTCCGGCTCGCCCGCCTTGCGTTCGAGGGTGCGCGAAACGATCGTCAGGTTCATGACGTTTCCCCAAAAGGGGCCGGACTCGGAAATACTGGTCTGGTTCATATCCTTGGTTCCGGGAAGCACACTGATCACTGCGAAGACCTTCGGCGTTTTCGCGATCAGGCCGTAACCCATCGACCAAACATCTTTTAAGTTATCGGTCGTCGCTTTCCGGGGTTCTGAACTTCGCGGTTGGTCCCATTCCTCAAAGTCGGTTGCCGGATCCTTACCCGGTAATCTCCAACTTGTCCCAAGCTTGCTCACGAGCCCGCTTGCCGGAGCGTCCTTCGGATAGGTGTTGATCGACACCAGTTTCCCGGCTGAGAACGTGAGCATCATATAGGTCGAGACGCCCACCTCGCCAAATTCAAGCATGCGGTAGATCGGTTTCCTGATGTCATTGGTCAGCGAACGGTCAAAATAGAGAGTGCCAAACTCTGATTTCCTGTCAGCCGTCGGCTTCCCTAACAATGCGATCGCCTGTTCAGGCGTTGTTTCGTCAATTACCAGCCCGTTCCAGCGATCATGCTGCTGGCCGTAGGAAATTCCCGCTATCAGCAGGATGAAAATTATCGATAGTCTTTTGATATTTTTGATCTTAAACATTTAGTACCTACAAACGTATCGTCGCCGCCGTTGAATCGCGACGTGTTTTTAGTTGGAAAGACCAGGGCTTTACCGCCGCTGGATCTTAACCTACGGCGACTGTTTGTCTTTGTCAGAATCAAAATGGACATCGACTAAGTACGGTTTCCACTGCGATTTCTGCCAGGCGTATTTGAACTCAAAATAAGTCTTAGCGGGATCTGTCGGAAAGTTACCCTTATACTGCATCGCGTAATACGCTCCCTCCTTTTCGATTGAAGGAGTTGTAAATTGCGGGGTTTTCGAATCCGCACTTTGCATGACCGGCAAAAGTACCGCTTTTTTATCAATCAGTCCCTGAAATGTGCTTTTTAACTTGTCTTCGGAATAGGCCGATTGAAATTCCTCTGAGAGGGTCGCCCTAAAGCTTGAGAAATCACCGGTATCGATCGCTTTTGTAACGTCTTTCAAGGTTTGTTTGACCAAGGCATTTTGCTGTTCGGTTGACGGCATATCGGGCTTGGCAAAGTCGCCGGTGCCCGCATTAAAATTGCATCCAAGAGAGATTGCCAACAATACTGATGCGGCAAACAGTAAATTTAATTTGTTTGATGTGTAAAACGCTGAATTGTTTTTCATAAGTTCCCCTTTTCTCCTTTCCTTTTATCGAAAAATCGTTGACGGATCAACCGTCGGCATTGGTAAATTTAGTCGCTTGATCTTCCCGGCAGTTGCTGAATCTACATTTAAGCCCCATTTTTTGAAAAACGGAATTAGGTTATTCTTTGTGACCACGCACATGGCGTACACAAACTTGTTCGCTTTGTCCGCGTCCGTTTCGCCGTCGATCTCGATATACGGTTTTTGCCGGAAATACTGATGTACCTTTTTGATCGAATCCCAACCATACACACTCTTTAGCTGATGAAACATCACAAGCTTTGAGAATAGTTCGTTGTAGTCGGCTTCTTCGTTCGAGACGAGATAGTTTTTGTTCGGGTCGGCGATATACTTGCGGGCCTTTTCAAAGTTTGTTAGCGTTTCGTCGTCTTGGACCTGTGCAAGGGTGGACGGACGGCCAAATTTTTCCTGCACATACAGCGAGAAAATATTGACCGAGATCTCGCCAATTGAATCCCACGTCCAAGAATTCTGTTGATGCGTGTGTCCCGTCTCGTGCCAGATGCCCCATTCGGTGCTGAGCTTATCGGTCAGGTCGGTAAAATTGTCACGCTTCATACCGATCAGATAGTTCGAGTCGTACATGTAATACGATTCGCTCTCGGTCGGCGTCGAATAGAGATCGATGAGGTAATGAATACGATTGCGGGTTCCTAGATTTTGCGGCGTGGTGTTGTCAAAACCGGCGAGTTCGTCTTCCCAATCGACAACCGAGTGCATTGTCTTGAACGACGCGGCGAGGTCGCGGATCGGCGTCTTTAAATAATCTTTGTAGGTGATCGTCAGCAGCACCTTATCCGACACCAACTGTACAAACTGCGCGTCTTTCATTGTCCGCAGGTCATTTTCCCAGTTGAGAACAGTGCTCTTGCCGTGTGTGTAGAGCGGAAAGGCCTTACCGCCGGTGACTTTGATCTTCACCGTCGAAGGCGTGGTGTCGTAGCCCTCGGCTTTGACAAAGATAAACGACAAAATACCGTCCTGCGAAGCGGTCACGGTATTCGCACCGTTCTGCAAAGCGTCTTCCTGCGTATTATTGCGGTTGCCCCACATCGGTTTGAAACCGATCATCGACGACAGGTCGTAAGCGTCGTTCAAACCCGTGACGCTAAACGTTATCCGCTCGCCGCGTTTCACATACAACCCCGAAGGCTGGTAATCGCACAACGCCATCCGATGCGTCCAGTCCGCCTCGATCTGCCCCTCGGTCTGCGACACGAGTGTGTATTCTTTTTTGTAATTGTTATAGGTCTGGCCGTTTACTGCCAAGCTGCCGATAAAAAGTATTGCTACGAGTACGAAGGCTTTGTTCATATTTACGTTAGTTATTCTTAAAGACCAAAGCTTCGACGCCGCCGGTGTAATTGCCCTGCAACGTGAATTTAGTTCGCAGCTCTTTGCCTTTGATCGTGACGCCTAGGAGTGTGATCACCTCATCTTCTGCTTCTTCGATCTCTGCTTCTTCATCGGCATTTTCGATGATCTGAACATTTTTGCCCTTTCCGGACCATTCGCAAGGTGCGCTGTAATCGTCATCCGAGATCTTGCCGTCATCGTATCGCGAGACATATGTGTTTTCGCACGTACCGTCGACGTTGAATGTGATCTCGTAAGGAACGAGTTGGGCGAGGTCGGACTTCTGGGCGAACGCATCGTCTTGGTCAAAGTCAATATTCTTAAAACTCTTACCGCTGGCTTTTACTTCACTTAATTGCCAGGTCTTGCCTTCGGTGCCCGCGAGAAGCTTTTTCAGATCTGTCTGAGCATTTGCCGGCGTTGCCAGAGTATAAGTTACCGCCAAAGCTACGAGAGCGATCGACGCCATACGTGATAGCCCCAAGATCATTTTGTTTACGAGTAGTTTTTCTTTCATATTTACCTCCATCGCTCTTAAGCCTTCTTTACATTCTCAGCGCTCAAACCTCTCCGGCCTTCCACTACCTCGAATGAAACGATATCGTTCTCTCCAATTTGATCGATTAGGCCGGTTACGTGTACAAAGACATCGGGGCCGCCTGCGTCAGGCGTAATGAAACCGAAACCCTTTTCCTCATTAAAGAATTTGACTTTTCCGGTTTGCGCGAATGACGCCGGAGCCGCGGCCTCTTTGGCGGGAGCAGACGACATCGTTAATTCGGCCTCAACCCATTCCGCAGGCATGTCCATCGCTGAAACGATATTAAATGAGTTGGTTGTAGAACCAACGAATACAAATAGCAGCAATGCTGCGAAGGTACTTGTGATATTTTTCTTAGTGTTCTCCAAGTTTTCTCAGTAGCCGTTAGACAGAACGACCGGCACTGGCAACTTGAGCCTCTGAGCCTATTTTGCGTGGAGCGTTTCCATCGCACCATTTATGAGCATGCCGGTCGCCATGTCATCGCGGCGACAGAGAATAAAGAAATCGGCATTCGTTTTGTTCGTCCCGTCGACCAGCAAATATGAGACAGCCAACGGCTGCCCGTCGATGTCAACAATCTATAAAGATCTAGCCATCAGTTTCATTTGAAAATGCCGGCCGGGTCAACCTGGGGTAGCGGTAACTTGAGGTTGTTTATCTCCTGCGTGGTCTCGGCGTCGGTATTGAGATCCCACTTTTTGAAAAACGGAACGAGATTGTTTTTGGTAATAATGCGTATACCATAGACGAGCTTGTTCGCTTTGTCAGCTATCCGTTACATGACCAAGAAACGCGAATAACGCCGGGCCTGACCCCATCTTCTGTGTGGAACCAAAAGGCTGCCGGAACTCCCGACAGCCTTTTTCGCTCTTGAACATCGAGCTTGCTCGGCACGAGCCTTCGACAGCCTCTTCCAGGTAGGATACGGAGACGAAGTCACTACCTTGCAAAGGGCTGCGACCGAGCAACCAGGCCCTGTGCCTGCGTCATCGCCTCGAGAGCTTTGAGAACTTGCGGGTCGGCTTCGAGCAATACCTGCGTACCGGCCTCGGTGGAATAGTTAGCGGTCGCCAATTCTTCACGAAGGCGTCGCCTCGCATATTCAGACTGCGAATCGATATTTGACGCCGTCAGACCATTTTTAAGGTCTGCTGCCGCAAAGAGCCGAAATGCCTCGAACAAGCGGTCGCTGACCGCAAATTCGCCGGGCTGCAAAGTCTGCTTGAAACTCTGTTTTTCGACCTTTTGATCACCAAAGCCATTGATCCTGCCGGCAACCAGTTGTCTGACAAAGAAAAATGCTGCTTCATTCACACGGGCACGTGCGGCAGTTCCAGTTAGCGGGGCAGCGACGATGTCGGGTTCGAGGCCACGGCCTCCATAAAGAACACGGCCATTCGTCGTGGTAACCGGTACTCCGATGGGCTTTGGTTTCTCGTCGAGGTCGGCATTCTCGGGCCGATCATCGCCATGTGTATAGTAATCGTAGATCGAGCCACCTGAATATTCACGTTGCAGAGAGCGGCCAAAGGGCGTGTAGTATCTGCCAGTCGTCAGGGTCAGTCCGGAGCCATAGGGCAGTTTGAAAACTCGCTGCACCAGCCCTTTTCCAAAACTGTCGCTGCCGACAACAAGTCCCCGATTGTAGTCCTGTATTGCACCAGCGACGATCTCCGACGCCGAGGCAGAGCCGCCGTTTATCATGACAACCAGCGGAAGATCCTCGACACCGCCACCCGTTGCACGAAGTTCACGTGGTGCAACCGCCTTTGATCCTTTTACCGAAACGACTGTCTGACCGCCGGGGACAAACTTGCTGACGACCGCGACCGCTTGTTCGAGAATACCGCCCGGATTGCCGCGAAGGTCGAGCACCAGACTCTTCATTCCTTTTTTCTTTAGGTCCGCAATAGCTATCGAAAGTTCTTCCGAAGTTGTTTGCTGAAACCCCCCCGTCAGGCCGACGTATCCCACTGCGTTCGGCAGCATGAAAAAATTTCGGATCGAGGGCAACGGCACACCGCCGCGGACAATATCGAAAGTTAATGGTGTTTGTGCCCCGACACGTTCGATCTGAATATTGACCGAAGTTCCGCGTTCACCACGGACATTCTTCGAGACCTCTGCACTCGTCCAGTCCTTTGCATCTTTGCTGGCAACGTTGACGAACCGATCGCCATAACGCAGCCCGGCTTTCTCAGCCGGAGTTCCCGGGACGACCGATTGAACGTAAACACCATCGCGATGTCTGAGTATCGAGACCCCAATGCCGTAGAACTGTGACGATTGTTCCTCGTCAAGCTTGCGAAACTCCTCACGAGTAAAGAATGCCGAGTGCGGATCGAGCGACCATAGCATTGCCTGAATCGAGGTGTCACCCAGTTTTTCACGATCGACGGTGTTGATATAGCCTTCATCGATCAGAGCGATCGCCTCTTTATATTCGGCCACGATCTTTTCTGTCGTCACGCCCCCTTCGGCCGATGTCCTCGCCGGCAGGCGGCCAAACAGGCCTCCGGCCACTGCTCCAATGGCGACGACAATAATTGCTATCAGGGCGAAACGGGTTTTCATAGGATCGGGTTCTTAGCCTTTATCAATATAACATAGACGCTGCTTTCGGTAGATTCGATGGCTGTATTTGAGCTCTACACGCGGGCCGACAAAATCTTGATTTACTTTTCCATCTCAAAAACTTAACATTAGCCTTTTGCCCGATGAAGCCAGAGATATCATTAGTAATGCCTGCCTACAATGAGAGCGACCGTCTCGTAGCACCGCTCCATAAACTGCTCGATTTTGCCGAGGCTGCCGGCAACATCGAGATCGTCGTTGTCGATGACGGTTCGAGTGACGGAACTGCTGAGATCGCCCGAAGAACCGCTGCCGAAAAACCGACAGTCAGCACCAACGTAATTAGATACGAAAAGAACCGTGGTAAAGGTTTCGCGGTAAAGACAGGCCTGTTGGCGGCGAGTGCAGATATCGCACTGATCACCGACGCCGATCTTTCGACGCCGATCGAAGAGATAACAAAGCTCGTCGGGCCGATCCATGAAGGTAAGACCGACGTCGCTTTTGGCTCTCGTGCCCTTGACCGCAGTCTGATCGGCACGCATCAGCCATGGTTTCGTGAGCAAGGCGGCCGCGTGGTCAACTTCATGATCCGCAAGATGTCGGGGCTCGACTTCACGGACACGCAGTGCGGATTTAAGGCATTCAATATGGTTAAATTCCGGCCGTTGCTCGACATGATGACGATCGATAGGTTTGGCTTCGACGTCGAGTTCCTTTTCGTCGCAAATCACAACGGACTTCGCCTCGCCGAGGTCCCGGTCCGCTGGAATGACGTCGAGGGATCAAAAGTAAGCGCAGTTCGCGACACGCGCCGGATGTTTAACGAACTCCGCCAGATCCGCCGAAATGCCGGGATTGGTGTGTACGACAGAATTCCAACAGGATAGACAGGATGAACAGGATTATGCTGTTATTACGCCTCTTATATCCTGTTTATCCTGTCCATCCTGTTAGAGTTAATTTATGCCAGCAAAGCTAAACGTCAACATCGACCACGTCGCCACGATCCGTGAAGCTCGCAAGACCATCGAACCGAGTATCGTCACCGCCGCCGTCATCTGCGAACAAGCCGGTGCGAATGGCATCACCGTTCACCTGCGCGGTGACCGCAGGCATATTCAGGATCGTGATATTGAACTACTGCGTGATGTCGTCACGACCTATCTTAACGTCGAAATGGCAGCAACGGACGAGATGATCGGCATTGCCGAACGCACGAAGCCCGATGCCGTTTCCCTCGTGCCGGAGAGTGCGAATGAGATAACGACCGAGGGCGGCCTCGACGTCGTCGGTAATTTTGACGCCGTCAGATCAGCCGCCGAAAGACTCAAAGCCGCCGGTGTTTTCGTGAGTATCTTCATCGACCCAAATATCAAACAGATCGACGCCGCAAAGCGTGTCGGAGCACAACAGATCGAGCTTTGCACTGCTGAGTATGCCGAGCTAACTCTATCGTCGCGAGCCGCCCATGGCGAAGGCGAACAGAAAGCCACCGCAGAAGTCTCCCGCATCCGCGATGCTTGCGTCCACGCCAAATCGCTCGGTCTTATAGTCGCCGCCGGCCACGGCCTGACCTATCGCAACGTCGCCGCGCTCGCCGCGATCCCTGAGATCACCGAATTTAACATCGGCCACAATATCATCTCGCGAGCCGTATTTGTCGGGCTAAATCAGGCAGTAAAAGAAATGATTGAGGCTATCGCCGCTTGACCAGTCCAGACTATTTTGCCGCCGCTCCAGTCACAGTAAACTTCATATCCTGCGACGTCTGCGAGAGCTTTCGGTCATTCGCAGTGAACGCCTCGACCTTCGCAGTGTAGCTTCCAGGGGTCAGAGGTTTATCAAGACTGGCCGTCGTGCCGTCCACACGCTTGTTGATGTAGTCATAGTTGGTCTCTGCTCCACTGGAGCTATCGGCATGAATGCTGTACTTGTAATAGGCCGCATCGGGATACGCGTCCCACTTGACCTCGATCCCGGTGGCCGCGACTTTGGACCCGGCTTTTGGACTTACCAGCTTTAGATCATTTTTGAAGAGGTGCGTGTCAGGAGCAAAATAGGTTTTACCGTCCTCGATATTGTATTTCGCTGCGGAGATGATGCCCGATGTAGCAAACACATAATACGGCGTGTCAAAGACCTGCACGGTCAACCCCTCATACATCCCGGGCGGGACGTCCTTTATCAGATACTCGCCCGCATCGTCCGTCTTTGCGGTAAAAGTTTCCCCACCGCAGCCACTCATATACTGGCTAAAGGTCTTACAAAGTTTTACCTGGACTCCAATCGCAGGCTTCTCGTTAAAGAACGCCTTGCCCTGAACATTCGCTTTCCCGGCGGCAGGCTTCTCCTTTTCGACGCCTGTGCCGGACGGGATAGTTCCGTCTTTACTAGGTTGCACGGCCTCTTTATTCGCCTTCGCCGATCCAGCGCTGTTATCGGTCTGATTGGCACTAGAGCCGCAGCCGCCTGCCATCATGGAAACCAAAATAAGTGCCACGCACGTTAACTTAAATACTATCGACATAGATCAAAACTCCCTTAAACCAAAAGATAGGCGAATAAATAGTCTCGCCGCAATTCCAAGAATTATAAGTTTGAACGGATAGAACGCAAACTCTTGCACGAATAGGCTCATCGGCTGAATGCCACAGCTATCCATTGATCCTTGCGTACACTAAAACCCCAAAGTAGAATGAAAACAACAGCAGCCACCTCTCCAACAATTTATGGACTCCATTAAAATGTTCCTCGCAGTGACATTCATCGTTACTGCACAGATTACCATTGCGTCTACACAGACTAGCCCTGATATCGAACGTCTGACGGCCGAGATCGCGAAGACGCCGGAAAACGAGTTGCTCTACATCGAGCGCGGCAAGCTCTACACTTGGAACGACAAATGGATCGGGCCAAATGTCCCCTTTCAGGATATCGGCAAAACGATCGACGCGAACCGAGCAAAAGCTCTCGCCGATGCCGATATGGCAGTGAAAGTTAATTCGCTCAGTTACAAAGCATATGTTTTTCGCGCATTGATGGTCGGAAAGGTAGGCTCTTATTTCGGGCGTAGCGTCAATAAAGACGACCTCGAAACAGCCGTAAAGCTTCGCAACAATTCTAATATCGTCGCAAACATTCTAAAACTTGATCTCGTCGGTCAAATGATGGTCAATCCGACTTACACCACAAGCGTCCCCGCGCTCAATGTCATCGTCAAAGGTGAACAGATAGGTTTGGTCGATGGATTTGAGTCGCTGCAAAAGGCGAAAGAATTTGCAAAAAAACGTAAAGAGCCTAAGGTCATAATGTTCAACAAATTGACCAATAAACACTTCCTCTACGAAGCGTTTATCGTCGAAAACATCTACCCGAATGTGCAGCTTGCGGAGACCCCGTTTCGCAAGGTCCTAAACGGCAAAATAAAGCTCCCGCTAACCTATGAGACGCTCAAGATCGACGCCCAATACAGCGTCCAACCGATGCCGAAAGATGCCGTGCTCGATGACGAAAAATTAACGTGGCAATTCGTTGACGTGATCGATGCCGAAGGCCTCACCCTGCTCAAAGACCCGAAAATCTCCCTGCTCAACGGCAGCAAAGGCGTCAGGCTGTTGTTTGACAGCGAACTGGCAAAGGGCAATTTTGACGAAGTCGTCGCGATCTACAACTGGTTTGAAAAAATAAACGCCCGAAGCCTCGACCTCGACGTCGTCAAGATCACACGGAAAACAAACCTCTCAAAGATCTACCAATACGCCGAAAAACTGCGTCCTTTTGTCGAAAAAGAAATGACCAAGTCGAAATATAGCGAAGAGGACAAAGCTGCAGTTCGTGGAGTCAAAAAATAGAGTTTAAAAGATCGATCAAATTACTGACGAGGAATATCTGGCAAAACTATAACTAACCATTCCAACGAGAGGAAGACTATGGATATCATGTACCTGATCAAAACATTTACAAAAATATTGGCCGCCTTGCTATTAGCAATAGCGACCGCGTCGTCGAATGCCTCGGCTAATGATGCCGGACAATTCTTTCTTTTAGGGACGACGAACAATTATATTCCTTTTAACCAATGCGTTTCTGGCAACTGCGTTAACGGCAAAGGCAAAATGGTCTTCCCGAATGGCGATACTTATGAGGGCGATTTCGTGAACGGCAAGCCTGAAGGCCAAGGAACCATGGCGTTTAAAAACGGTAATCATTATACCGGCCAATTCGTTAAGGGAATGATGAATGGCAAAGGCAAATTTCGATATGGCATTGGCAGTATTTACGAAGGCAATTTCGTAAACGACAAGATGGATGGCCAGGGAACCATGACGGAACTCGACGGTAGCTACTTCATCGGAGAGTACAAGGGAGATTGGCGCGAAGGGTTCGGGAAGGAATATAACAGTTCGACTAAAACTTTACGCGAAGGAACCTGGAAGAACGGCACTTTCAGCGGCACGGCCTCGACTGTTTCTTCACCGCCGACAACTTCGAAACGATGCGTTTCCGGCAACTGTTTTAATGGTTTTGGGAAGCTAATTACACCTGGTGGCGATATTTACGAAGGCAATTTCGTTAACGGCCCTGCGAACGGAAAAGGAAAAGCTACCTACGCTAACGGCGATATTTACGATGGCGACTGGGTAAATGGCACGCAAGAAGGTCTAGGAACATTCACATACAAAAACGGCGACGTTTACACCGGACAGTTCGCCAAAGGTCGCTTTAACGGTAAAGGCATAATCAGAACTTCTGACGGCAACATATACGAAGGCGATTTCGTCAATGACCAAAAAATGGGATTTGGAACTTTTAGATTCAAAGACGGCGCGGTTTATATCGGGCAGGTTTCTAACAATCGCATCAATGGCAAAGGTAAATATACACTTCCAAACGGCGACATTTACGAGGGCAATTTTGTAGGCGGCAATCGCGAAGGGCAAGGAACTTTTACCAATAAGACCGGCAGCTACTACGCCGGAGAATGGAAAAACGATAAACAAAACGGTTTCGGGAAAGATTACAACAAGGCGACCAAGGTCACCCGCGAAGGCACCTGGAAAGACGGCCTTTTAGTTACAGCCGCCATTTCGACTACAACGAAGCCGACTGTTATCAAGCAGCCTTATTCAAGTTCACAATTACCTGTTGCCGAAACCGCAACGCAATTACGCGAGACGCTGAACGGAAAATACGATTATTTAGACAAAGAGCCTCTCACGTACATTCTGATCAATAAAAAGACGAACGAGACACGCCGCTACCAGATCGAATTTATCGACGACGGCGGCAAACTGGGGTTTCGTTGGAAAGAAAGCACAAAGAAGGAACAGTCTGAAAAACTTGTGATCACCGACACCGCTCTGGCTTCGGCGACCAAATACGTCAACTTCTTCTCGACCAAGACCGCGATCGCACCTGACAAAGAGATCGCGTTCATCCTAAGCCAAAAGCTCCATAAAGAACTGAAAGACAGAAAAGAGATCAGTCTCGATCTCGGAAGCGGCGTAAAACGCCTTACTTTCCACATACAATTTACCGCCTCAAGCGGAACGTACACTGACAAGAATGTGAAGGTAGTTCATTACCACGCCGACGATCTAACAGCCAGAGTTCAGATTCTCGACGACCCGATCTGCCCGCTGATCGTCAAGATCGAAACGGCGGAATACACTTTAACTCTCGTTTGAGGCTGATGATGCTATGACGCAATTGCCATAAATAACCGCGTCGTCAAAGCGTTGGCGGGCAAATATTGCTGCTCCAAATAGTAGTTTTGTAGTATCATCTTCGCGACTCTCCAATTCGTCGCGTTTTGATTTTTTGCCTCTGTCCGGAGTTTTTGCCATGCTACGTTTTGCCGCCGTATTCACGATTGTCGCTACCTCCTCACTATCGTCCTTTGCCCAGCCCGCTCCCCCGAGAGTTGTTCCCGCCCCGCCAAAGGTTGATCCGCAGAAGGATGCCGAAAAGCTCGCAAAGCAGGCGACGCTTTCGGAGCAGGTGCTCAACGAGGTACAAGGGCTTCGCCTCGGCGAGAACCGTGCACACGTATACGCAAAGGTCGGTGTCCTGCTATGGAAGAGCGACCGAAAAACGGCAAAAGAGCTTTTTCAAAGCTCGGTAAATGACTTGCTGAATGCGCAGATGCTGGCCGAGTCCGATGAGAAGAATCGTCAAAACGGCACCGATCTTAGGATCACCCAGAGCATTCGCCCTCCTATTCTGACCACTATCGGATCCCTCGATGCCGAATTTGCACTTGAAAGCCTCTATCGCACTCGCACGGCTACGATACAGCGTGCTCTTGCCGAGGTGACCGAGCAATCGGGGACTAAGGTGGGCGACACATATGGAAACTCCGGCCTCGTGGCTCAAACCGAATTGACGCTCGAACAGCGTTTGATCCGAATGGCTGCCGAGCAGAATCCCGAGCGGGCCGCGAAACTGCTTCAAGATTCGATAAAGAAGGGGTTGTCGAATGAAACCCTATCATTACTTAAGAAACTGTATGAGAAGGATCCTGAGATGGCCGACTCGCTCGCGGGCGAGACGCTTGACAAGCTTTTGTCATCGACCTTCTCAACAAATCCGGCCGATTACGGGCTGACCGGCCTGAGCTCTGCGATCCTGAACGACTCGTTACGCCTAAGAAAACCAGGAGCAAAAGAGCTTAAGTTTGACGATGCAGATCTGCGTTCGCTGGCCAACAAACTTATCAACTACGGTATTTCCGCCGGTCAGAATATTCGTTCCACCGGCCTCGCGTTCCCAACGCTCATCAAGTTTGCCGAAAAATACTCGCCCGCAATGGTCGCCGCCCTCAAAAAGCTTGAGAAGGCGAATATGCCACCCGGATCCGCCAGCAGTATGCCTGATGCTGACACTCGCAAGTTGATGAGCTCGTCGATGACGCCTGCTCAATTGGTGGCGGAAGCCAAGAAGCTTCCGGACGAGTGGCGTGCGCCAGTCTATCAAAATGCTGCGGCGAAGATGGCTCGTAACGGTGACTACAATGCGGCCCTCGACCTCATCAATGCAAACTTTTCAGGCCGTGCTCTCGAAAACGCTGTCAACATGCTTAACTGGGCACACGCCGATCACCTTATTAATCAGGGTCGGTATGCCGAAGCCGAGAGGTTGATAGATGAAATGCCAATGGTCAACCGTAAGCCGGCGTTGATCTCACTTGCGACAAGATCTTTTGCGAAAGATCCTAAAGAGAACAAGACCTACGCTCTTTCCGTGCTGCAAAAGGTCCGCAGCCTACTTGGAGATAAGCCTTCGGATCAGAACGAACTCTCACAGTTCATCCAACTAACGAGCGCCTACGCTCCGATTGAGCCGGCGGAAGCATTCGGCACATTCGAGCCGGTCATCCCGATGCTCAACGAACTCTCCGATGCGAGTGCGGTCGTTCAGGGATTTCAGAATCCGTACAGTGTCCGCTCCGGCGAATTCGTGATGGCGAACAACAATTCCTACGGCTTCTACTTCGACCAAAACCTAATCCGCTCGCTAGCAAAAGCTGATTTCGAACGCGCCATCAAGCTGATCGACAGCTTTACAAGGCGTGAATTTAGGATCGCGTTGAAACTCCAATTGGCAGAGAGTGGATTGAACTAAATCCCGATAATCAAAATATGAAAAAATGGGAACAAATCATCAGTCTTGGTTTCTAATTACAGAGTGAGCTTAATCAGCAAAACACTAATTCTGTTGTTAACGATTTTTTCGTTCTCCACTCTCACTCTGGCTCAGGCTGAGCAGCCAGTGATTGATTGTTCTACCGCATCAAAGATAGCGCCTCCAAAGAATTGGAAGCCAATTTCTATGGGGGTCTTGAATGGAAAGGCCTTAAACCTAGTTGTCCCGAAGTACCCAGCCTCGGCCCAGTTCGTGAAGGCTGGCGGCGATGTTACTGTACAAATAATGATTGATCCTAGAGGTTGTGTTGATTGGGCCAAAGTGGTCTCTGGGAATCACCTGCTGAGACGATCGTCACTAAGAGCCGCTCGCCAATCTACGTTTCTACCAACCACTCTAAGCAATAATCCCATTTGGGTCTACGGGGTCATTGTTTATAAATACCATCCGTAAAACAAACCCAAGAGTTTTCTAAAGAACGTCCTTTAACGCCTGTCCCGTGTACGATTTCTTCACTTTCGCGACCTCTTCCGGGGTGCCGGTCGCGACCACTTTTCCGCCTCCCGAGCCGCCTTCGGGGCCGAGGTCGATGATGTAGTCGGCTGACTTTATTACGTCGAGATTGTGTTCGATGACGATGACCGTGTTGCCTGTGTCGACGAGTTTTTGGAGCACGTCGAGGAGCTTGTGGACATCTGCAAAATGAAGGCCGGTGGTTGGTTCGTCGAGGATGTAGATGGTTTTGCCGGTCGCGCGTTTGGACAGCTCTTTGGCGAGTTTGATGCGCTGGGCCTCGCCGCCTGACAAGGTCGTCGAGGACTGGCCGATCTTGATGTAGCCGAGGCCGACGTCGAGAAGCGTCTGGAGTATCTTCTTGACGGACGGGATATTTTCGAGTAGCGGCAACGCGTCCTCGATCGTGGTGTCGAGCAGATCGGCGATCGACAGGCCTTTGAATTTTACGGCCAGAGTCTCTCGATTGTACCGATGACCGCGACAGACATCGCAAGTCACGTACACATCGGGCAGAAAGTTCATCTCGATCCGCTTCATGCCGCCGCCTTCGCAGGCCTCGCAGCGTCCGCCTTTTACGTTGAAGGAAAACCTTCCCGACTTGTAACCGCGAATTCGCGACTCAGGCAGCATCGCGTATAGCTCGCGAAGCGGCGTGAATAATCCGGTAAATGTCGCCGGATTGGAACGCGGCGTGCGGCCGATCGGTTTTTGGTCGATCTCGATGATTTTGTCAACCAGATCAAGCCCTTCGATACTGTCGTGGGCGAGCGGCTCGACCGATGATTTATAGACGTGCTTGTAGAGAGCCGGATACAGGATCTCTTCGACCAGCGTCGATTTGCCAGACCCTGAAACTCCCGTCACGACGGTCAGCAAACCAAGTGGAAATTCGGCATCGATGTTCTTGAGATTGTATGCCCGGGCACCGTTTACCTTGATGCGTTTGCCGTTCGCCAGCCGTCGAACGTCGGGGACATCGATCTTCAACTCACCGCTCATATACTTGCCGGTCAGCGAATTAGGATTGGCCTCGATCTCTTTTGGCTTGCCGACAGCGATCACCTCGCCGCCGTGTGTTCCGGCGAGCGGGCCGAGATCTACGACATAATCTGCGTGCTCGATCGTCTCCTGATCGTGCTCGACGACCAGCACGGTGTTGCCCAGATCACGAAGCTGATGCAGCGTGTCCAAAAGTCGTTTGTTATCGCGAGGATGCAGGCCGATACTCGGTTCGTCCAAGACGTAAAGCACACCACGAAGCTGCGACCCGATCTGCGTCGCAAGCCGGATACGCTGGCCTTCACCGCCGGATAAGGTTGCCGATGAACGCCCAAGCGTCAGATACCCAAGCCCGACCGCATCCAGAAACTCAACGCGGCCATTGATCTCTTTCAATACAAGCCCGGCGATCTTCTCATCACGTGGCGAGAGCTTGATCGCGGCAAATTTCTTCGCTGAATCAGCGATCGGCATGTCAGTGTAGTCTGCGATTCCAAGCCCAGCGACCTTCACGGCTAAACTTTCCGGCTGCAAACGCTGGCCGTGACAAACAGGACAGGGGACCGGTGCAATCAATTTCTCGAGTGCTAGCTTTATCTTCTCGGATGGTGGATTTTCGATCCGCTCGCGCATAGCTCTAAGCGCTCCACGCCAGTCGCGTTCAAATTTGTAGTCGCCATGCCGGAATGTGATCTTACGCTTCGTGCCGTGAAAAAACGCATCGCGGATCTCTTGCGGTAGATCTTTGAAAGGCGTTTTGAGCAGATCATCGGCTCCAACGTCGATATCGTCAGCTTTTTTGCGACCTCGCTTCTTAGCTACTGCCCAGGTCTTTGCCTTGGCGAGCAATCCTTCTTTCGGAGGTTCGAGTTTGTCGCCGCCGGTGAATTTTTCGATGATCGCAACCAACGCCGAACGCAAGAAGCTGGAACCAGATTTGTCTGCTCCGCCGAGAAACTCGATCTTCTCAGCCGTCGCCGCGTCGTCCGTCACGATCTTGCCCGCGTCGATTTCCATCACCGTGCCGATACCCTGACAGCGTTTGCAGGCGCCAAAATTCGAGTTGAACGAGAACGAACGCGGTTCGAGCGTCGCGATATTGATACCACAATTGACGCATGCCATCTTCTCGGAATACAGCTTCTCTTCGCCGTCGATGATCGAGATCAGAACGGCTCCACTGGTAAGTTTTAGTGCGGTTTTTACCGATTCGGCGAGGCGTTCGCGAACGCCTTCCTTCATCAACAGCCGGTCGACAACGACCTCGATGGTGTGATTCTTTCGCTTGTCGAGAATGATCTCTTCGTCGAGCTGCCGTATCTCGCCGTCGATACGAGCCCGAACAAAACCGTCCTTATGCAGCTTTTCGAGGTCTTTCTTAAACTCACCTTTCCGCCCGCGAACAATGGGAGCAAGGATCATCACTCGCTGTCCCTCTTCGAGATCATTTACACCCGCGACGATCTGATCGACCGACTGGCGCGTGATCGGAGCGTCGCACTGATGACAATGCGGCTGGCCGATCGACGAGAACAGCAGACGCAGAAAATCGTAGATCTCGGTAACCGTGCCAACCGTCGACCGTGGTGAACGCGACACCGTCTTTTGCTCGATCGAAATAGCCGGCGACAGGCCCTCGACCGAATCGACATCGGGCTTTTCGAGTTGGTCCAAGAATTGGCGTGCGTAGGCGGAAAGCGACTCGACATACCGCCGCTGGCCTTCGGCATAGATCGTGTCAAAAGCGAGCGAAGATTTGCCGCTTCCCGACAGCCCTGTGATCACGACAAACTGGTCGCGCGGGATATCGACATCGATATTTTTCAGGTTGTGCTGTCGTGCTCCGCGCACGCTGATCTGCTTAATGTTCATTACAGATGAAAATTGCGTCCATAGCCGAAACAAGTATCCTACCAGATTCGTCAGGGCCGACAAAAGGTATGGAATCAGAGCCTTCTATGTGCATTGGAAAGCCTTCGTGGCGAATTACTTTCTTGTTCGGTAGAATTAAGCCGTAATATGAGTGACACCTTTTCGTTAGCAGGCACAACTTTTAACTCGCGGCTGATCATCGGCACTGGCAAGTATCGTTCGTACGCCGAAATGGCATCGGCTCATGCTGCTTCAGGGGCCGAAATGGTTACGGTCGCAGTCAATCGTGTGCCGCTCGACGGTTCGGCCGAGTCGTTTTTGGATCATCTTGATCCGAAAATGAAGATACTGCCCAACACTGCGGGTTGCTACGATGCGGAACACGCGATTCGCACCGCACGCTTGGCGCGCGAGGCCCTCGATACGGAATGGATCAAACTCGAGGTGATCGGTGACCCAATTACGTTGCTGCCCGACAACGAACAAACCCTTGCCGCGGCGAAAATTCTAGTTGGCGAGGGCTTTGTCGTTCTTCCGTACTTCACTGACGATCTGATAATGGCCAAAAAACTGCTCGACGCCGGCTGCCCCGCAGTGATGCCGCTCGCCGCCCCGATCGGTTCGGGTATGGGCGTACAGAACCCGTCGAATCTGCGAATAATGCGTGAGCAATTGCCGGACGCAACGATAATCGTCGATGCCGGCGTAGGCGTCCCATCCGACGCCGCCATCGCCATGGAACTTGGTGCCGACGCCATCCTAATGAACACCGCCATCGCCGAAGCCCGAGACGCCGTGCAGATGGCAACAGCAATGAACTACGCCGTCCGAGCGGGCCGTCTCGCGTACTTGTCCGGTCGGATGCCAAAGCGGCTTTACGCATCAGCGTCAAGTCCTATCGAAGGCGCTATCAAATAGGTATGACGGCTCGAGTACTATTTTTTGGAGCAACGGCAGATATTGCGAAAACGCGCGAGATCGAAATCTCTGTCTACAGAGGACTCAGCGCCGCAGGAGTTCTCGAGACGATCGTTTTCCAGATCCCGGAACTTGCTGAGCAAAAACTTCATATCTCGCTAAATCAGCAATATGCAACGGGTGACGAAATTATCCGCGAAGGTGATGAACTTGCCATCTTTACCGCTGTATCCGGCGGTTAGATCCGGTCTTGTCCGGGCTGAGTGGGCGCTATGATCGAGAATTCCTACGGCATTATAAAAAGGCTCGATTACGTCGAAAAGGCGATCGTGAAGAGTCAGCCTAGAGCCGTTCTCGATTTTGGATGCGGAACGGGCGAACTGCTGACGGTCCCTTTGGCACAGAGTTTTCCTGAAATAAAGTTTGTTGGCGTGGACGACGATAGATCGAGTATCGAGTTTGCCCGAGAGAAGAACGCGGGCTTAGGTAATTTGACGTTTTCATATCCTGACGAGTTAGACCAGTCGGCCAGATTTGATTTGATAATAGCGTCCGAGGTGATCGAGCATGTCGAGTATCCTGCGGAATTGCTCTCGTTCCTGCG
>JANNWQ010000013.1:0-7590 GCA_031408595.1 Acidobacteriota bacterium
GAATTTGGTGGAGACGAGGGGGGTCGAACCCCTGACCTCTGCAATGCCATTGCAGCGCTCTGCCAAACTGAGCTACGTCCCCAAACGTAATTGAGAATTACGAATGTCGAATTACGAATTATAGAACACGGCGGAAAGTTCGCGCAATTCGCCATTCGCTATTCGACATTCTATATTCCTCATTTTCCTTTGAATTCCGGTTTTCGCTTTTCGAGAAATGCCGAGACGCCTTCCTTCTTGTCCTCGGTTGAGAAGCAGATCGCAAAAAGATCGACCTCGCGGCGAAGGCCTTCGTCGAGATTTGAGCGTGAGGCGAATTTTACGGCCTCTTTTGAAAGCTGCAAAGCTATCGGTGCTTTTTCAGCGATCTTTTCGGCAAGCTTCATTGTCTCCGCTTCGAGTTGATCGGATGGATGAACGTGATTAACGAGCCCAAATCTGTGAGCGGTCGCCGCATCGATCATGTCGCCGGTCAACGCCATCTCCATCGCCCGGCCTTCGCCAATGAGGCGAGTTAGACGCTGCGTGCCGCCGCCGCCGCACATGATACCAAGATTTATCTCAGGCTGCGAGAATCGTGCATTCTCGCTCGCAAATCGAATATCACAAGCCATTGCAAGCTCATTTCCGCCGCCGAGGCAAAATCCGTTGATCATCGCGATAACGGGTTTTGGAAAGACGTCGATCGTGTTAAACAGCGAACGTTCGTGAAAACTGTTTCGCTGAGTGATCGGCGTCTGGCCCTCAAATTCGCTGATATCAGCACCCGCGATAAACGCCTTTTCGCCCGAGCCCGTGATGATAACAACTCGTACCGCATCATCGCGTCGCAATTCGTCAAGAGCCGCAACGCCCTCCAGATGGACCTTTGAGCTAAGTGCGTTGAGCTTGTCGGGACGATTGATGGTCAGTATCGCGATCTTTCCGCGACGTTCGATGGTGATGGTCTCGTACATAAAAAGTGGTCAGTGGTCATTGGTCATTGGTCATTGGTCAGCGACAGAACCAAATCACTGTCCACTAAACATTGATCACCGACCACTAGCTATTCACTGACGCCTTCGACGATGTTGTCATCGGCGATCCAGGCTACGAATAGACGCAACCAGCTTTCTTTTGGTTCTTCGATAGCGACGCCGACACGCGAAGTGCCGTAGCTCGCAGGCAGAATGCGGACGACCTGAGCCTTGACCTCGACCGGAACGCCGTTCGGGCGGTGCGAGCGGATATAAAGGCTGTCGCCCTGAGCAATCTGTTGATTAATCTGGAATAAGGCCCCGAGTGTCGAGATATCGTCCGTTTCGGTCGGCTCGCTCCACGCGGCACCGTCCTCTGAGCGACCGGAAACTACGATAGGCAACCGAAGCGCCATTCGCAGGGCAAACCGTTTTTCCTCAAACTGAGGCTGAATCGAGGCCATTACTTGTATTACAAAAAATTACTAAAGCTTGGACTAGATCAGTTTAGCACGAAACCGCCCTCTCGTGTAACTATTAGACGAACAGCTTAGGCGATAGTTATACTATAAGAAATGCCATATCCAGGGTATTTTAGGCCGTGGTAAGCCGTCAACCTTATGAGCGAGAATATTATCCACCGAAAAGTTGTGATCCTCGGTTCCGGCCCGGCCGGGCTTACGGCTGCCGTTTATGCCGGACGCGCCCAACTCGACCCGCTTGTCATCGACGGCCCACAACCGGGCGGTCAATTGACGATCACAACAGATGTTGAGAACTATCCGGGTTTCTCGAAGGGCATCATGGGCCCGATCCTGATGGATGAGTTTCGCGAACAAGCCCTCAGATTCGGCACTGAGATCACAAATACGTGGATCGACCGGGTAGATCTTTCGGCAAGGCCATTTACCTTGTACGGCAAGGACAGCGAGGACAGCTCGGAGATAACGACCGTCATCAAGGCCGAGACTCTGATTATCTCGACCGGTGCGTCGGCGAAATGGCTCGGCATTCCCGGCGAAGAGCCGGTCCCCGAGGGCCTCGGCGGCAATGGCGTCTCGGCGTGTGCGACTTGTGACGGATTCTTTTTTCGCGGAAAGCCTGTGGTTATCGTCGGCGGCGGCGATACGGCGATGGAAGAGGCGTTGTTCCTCACCAGGTTTGCATCGAAAGTTACGTTGATCCATCGCCGTCACGAATTCCGTGCGTCGAAGATCATGCAGGACCGCGTTCTTGCCCACGAGAAGATCGAGATCCTTTGGAATACAGAGGTAAAAGAGATCAGCGGCAGTAAAGAGACGGGCGTTGAGAGCGTCACGCTGTTCAATAATCAGACGAACGAGACAACGGTTTTCCCGACCGAAGGAGTCTTTATTGCGATCGGCCATCAACCAAACACGTCACTTTTCAAGGGGGTTCTCGATATGGACGATATCGGTTATCTGATCACCGAAGGAAAGACGATGAAGACAAATATTGAAGGTGTTTTTGCCTGCGGCGATGCGCAGGATTCGTACTATCGTCAGGCCGTGACCGCCGCCGGAACAGGCTGTATGGCGGCGATCGATGCCGAGCGTTTTTTGGCTGAGCACGAAGCGTAGAGCTAATTTTTGATCATCACCGAACCCTTCAGGATCTCGGCGTTCTGAGGGGTCTTTTCTACTCTACCGGGTTCAAAACCCATCGCCTCTGCCCGCCGTAAAATATTCTGATACGTAGCATCATCCATCGTGGCCTGTCGCGAAAGTATCCAGAAGTAATTCCGCTTGGGCTCGCCGATGGCGACGTATTGATATTTGCTGTCGAGATCAATGATCCAGTAATCTCCCCAGACGACCGGCAGCCATGAAAGGGCTCCGGGAGCGAACCGAACTTTTAGCTTCGAATTTGTATTCTTGTCGGCGATCTTCGCTTCGCCCACCGCGGTTTCCGTCCTGCCGTCCTTGAGAACACAGTTATTGCTAACCTCTAAACGGCCATTCTCTTTGACGGTATAGGTCGCGGTCGTGTTGGCAATACACTTCTTTTGGAACTTATTTGGATACTTCCCGATCTCGTACCACTTACCTGCGTACTGTTTAAGATCAACGCTAGCAACACTTTGCAAGGCCATTTTGTCTTTACTCTGGGCGAATGAAGATATGGACAAGGTCAGTGCAAACATCAAGACGGACAGTTTTTTGGTAAGGTTCGTTCTCATATGGCTTGTAAATTAACTCCCGCCTGTTGTGCGTGAGTTGATGGCTTTTAGATTTTAATACTATTCTATGAGTTGCAGTAAATGTTGGAGAACTATGCCGATATACGAATATAAATGTCAGCAGTGCGGGGCGCATATCGAAAAGCGACAGAGCGTCTCGGACGAGCCTTTGACGACGTGTGAGAAATGTCACGGCAAGCTCGAAAAGCAATGGTCGCTCTCGGGGTTTCAGTTCAAGGGCGCAGGTTGGTACGTGACTGACTACGCCGCAAAGAAAGCTGATAATACTTCGCCGGGCGAATCAACCACTTCGACCGAATCCGCATCAAAGCCCAAAGACGAAGCAAAATCTACTCCGAAGGAAACCGTCTCGACACCAACCAAGGAATGAAGTCCGGCATCGAAAAATTGTCTTTTCTGCTGCTAAGCGTGCTCATACTCACGACCGGGATCGACGCGCAATCACGTCGAAATGCTAAGGGAATCGATACCGAAGGGACGATCGTCGCCGTTACTGCCACGCGCGACGCCAGAAAGACCGAACCGATAAAGATCGAAAACCTATTTCTCTACGAGAATGGTGTCGAGCAAAAGATCAAGAATTTTGTTGTAGACCCGAGCCCGGCGAAGATAATGATCCTCGTCGACAATTCGCAGACTTTGCAGACCTCGATAGAGAAGATGCAGAAAGCCGCGATGGAATTTGCGTACGAGATCTTCGATGGCGACCAGCTTTTTACGCTCGCATATGACGAAAAGGCCGAGATCATTCAGGAATGGACCGATGACGCTAAGAAGATGGAAGCGGCCTTTGCGACCTTCAGGAAAAAGGGCAATCCGCATCTGTTCGACGCCCTAAATGTCTCGTTGAAAGAGGTTCTTCTGCCCCTGATGCCCGGCACGCGAAAGACGGCGATCGTCATCATCAGTGATGGCCTAGACCGCGGCAGTAAAACCTCGTTCGACACGATCCTTGGCGAGCTTCAGGGGCAGAATGTCACTGTTTACGGTCTCCAACTCCCTGATCGCACGGGCGGTGCATATCGACGCGATCAGCCCAAAGCAGGCCCGGTGATGAACCGTCTTGCCGAGGAAACGGGCGGCAAAGTTTTCCCCTTCGACGAAGCCCAAACCGCGGCAAAATTCATCTGCGACGAACTGCGTAAGAATCGCTATTTGCTCTCATACGTTCCCACCAATACGTCCTACTACGACGCCCGTAAGCTCTTTCTCATCGCCGACGAAGGCCTCTCGATAAGAATGAAAGCAGCACATCCGCCGAATGTGAAGTGAAATACGACAATCCTATGAGGAAGTCCGTTGCAATCATCATTATTCTTGTGTGGTCGTCGATTCTTGTACCGAGGATCGTCGCTCAAGAGCCCGAAGCTGGTCCAGGGAGTTGTCTCGAGATTCAGCGGGAATCCCTTCTGAAAACGCGCCCAGCTCCGACCGTAAAAGGGAAAACATATCAAGTTCCGAAGTTGAAAATTCGAGTGTTCGATAACACCACTGGTACACCTTGGAGCAATAAGGCCATCGGAGTTAATTATTGGTGGTCTTATTTCGAGAGTGATGGAATGCGTCCAGGCCGCGATAGTATTCAGTGCAAGACGGATAGTTTCGGCGAGGTACTCGTTCCAAGCCACGAGGTGACTCCGGTTGGATGGGACAATCCTCCTTGGTGGCTCCGAACCCTTATTGGAAAGCCCAGGTTCGAGAATATTGAAATTGGTATCGGCACCATCCTAGCGAATGGAAGTGGCAGGGTTCGATTGGTCGAATTAAAACGATCAGAACTAAAAAACAAAATGAAGAATGGAATTGCGCAGATCGAACTGAATTCAGCAGGTATCGAGAATCCTTAATCGGAGATCAGACCGCAACTGGAGCTGCGATTTTCCCCCATGACTGGTAGTTTTCTAATTTCAAATTTTCAAATCTGAAATTCAATAGTCCGTTCAATCCTTTCAAATCATTCGCATCGAAAAATTCCAATCTTGGCAGCGGCATCGGCTCGCGTGAGAGCAGTTCATCGACCTGTTCCAGATGGTTGCTGTAGATATGCAGGTCACCGAATGTGTGGATGAAATCGCCAACCTCGAGGCCGCAGACGTGGGCGACTAGGTGTGTCAGCAAGGCGTAGCTCGAGATGTTAAAAGGCACACCGAGAAAGGCATCGGCCGAGCGTTGGTAAAGCTGGCAGTGGAGCGTGCCGCGGGAATGAGGAGTGCGGAATTCGGAATGCGGAATTGTTTGATCTTCAGGATTTCGCACTCCGCGTTCCGCATTCTGCATTTGATCGCCGCCCTCAACCTTAAACTGAAACAGCGTATGACACGGCGGCAATGCGACTTCGTCACACGTTTCCGGGTTCCAGCCGGTAACGATAAGGCGGCGCGAATTAGGATTAGTCTCGATCTCGCGAATAAGCCGTGCAATCTGATCGACGCCGTTCATCTGTGGATAGTCGCCGCCAAACGAACGCCATAGATAACCATAGACCGGCCCGAGATCACCCGTTCCACGACCAAATCTCGCGGTCTGTTCTTCCGTCGCCCACTCCGCCCAGATATCGACACCGCGAGCGTTAAGATCTTTTTCATCCGTCGAACCGTTCAGAAACCAGAATAATTCCTCCGCGACCCAACGAAAAGGCACACGCTTTGTCGTCACTATCGGAAATCCCTCACGCAAGTCGAACCGCGTTTGATAGCCAAAAGTAGAGATCGTGCCGGTACCGGTTCGGTCTTCGTGCCGTGTGCCGTTCGCTAGAATATGTTTGAGTAGGTCGTGATATTGCTTCACATAGAGAATAGTAAATAGTGAATTGTGAATAGTAAATCGAAGATAGTTGGATTGCGGAAATTCGGCGGCATTCGATGTACGCTGTTTACTATTCACTATTCACGATTTACTATTTACTTTCTATGCTAGAGGTCAGCTTTAACAGTCCGCAGTGCGGTTGGATGTCCATCGGGTTTGAGGACGGTGTGAATGAATTTCACACGACGACGGCCCACGCTCCGCATGCGGCGGCGTTACCGGAGCTTATGCAGATCCTGACAAAAATCGCCGACGCGTCGTCGCCGGAAAACGAATTTTTACTTAAATGGAACCGCGATCCTGAGGAATTCGATTTCCGGTTTCTGCGTAACGGCGAGAAACTGACGATCGAGATCTACCAATTTCCTACCGATGAACGCGATTCGACGGAACGCGAACTGGTCTTTTCACACGAGGGAACAGTTGGAATGACCTACGCTGCGTTTGCCGAAACATTTGACCAACTTTACGCCGACCGCGATACGGATGAATTTGAGTTCAACTGGCGACAGCCGTTTCCGTATCGCGAGTACGAAGACTTTAAGGGAAGAATAGAACGCGGATGAAACGGATCGAACGGATTTTCGCAGATAAATACCTATTCACAATATCTGTGTAAATCCGTCTTATCCGTTCAATCCGTGTTCTATTATTGCGAATGAAAGAAAGACTGTTAGATTTACTTGCTTGCCCGACCTGCGGCGGTGATATTTTGTTGGCGTACGCGAGTAAGTACGAGGCACAAGAGATCATTGAGGGCGTCCTGACGTGCAAAAAGTGCGACCGCGAATACAAGGTCGTGCGGGGCGTGCCAAGGTTTGTCGATCTTGGGAAGATCGAGGAGGACAAGGCCGCGACGGCGGAGAATTTTGGCTGGCAGTGGACCAATTTTACTCAGGAAGATCCGAAGTACAACGAACAGTTCCTCGGCTGGCTGCAGCCGGTAAAACGTGGGTTTTTCGCGGGCAAGGTGGTACTAGAAGGCGGCTGCGGCAAGGGACGTCATACCAAACTCGCCGCCGAATGGGGAGCCGCAGATGTCGTCGGCATAGACCTCGGCGACGGCGTCGAATCGGCATTTGCTCTGACTCGAGGATTGCCAAACGCTCACATTGTGCAATGCGATATATTCAAACTGCCACTCAAAAAGGCTTTCGACTACGCATTCAGCGTCGGTGTGCTGCATCACACGCCTGATCCGAAAGGTGCGTTTCATTCACTTGCCGGGAAGGTCAAAAAAGGCGGCCACATTTCGGCGTGGGTTTACGGCGCCGAGAATAACGAGTGGATCACGAACTATGTCGATCCGGTGCGAACAGGCTTTACATCGCAGATCAGCCAGCCGCTGCTTTACCAACTGTCCAAGCTCCCAACGCTCGGCGTTTTCCTGACAACAAAACTCGTCTATCGCCCTATCAATGCCGCGTCAAAAGGCGTCGCCAACAAGCTTTTCTACAACGAATACCTAAACCACCTCGGCACCTTCGGCTGGCGCGAACAGCACAACATCGTCTTCGACCACCTCGTCGCCCCAACCGCGTACTATATCTCAAAAACAGATTTCGCCGGATGGTGGAACGAAATAAATGCAGAGAATGTCGAGATAAC
>JANNWQ010000014.1:0-26405 GCA_031408595.1 Acidobacteriota bacterium
ATCGTATTTACGGCTTTGCGGTCGATCTCCTCACGTCCCACGATGCTCACAGGAACGGCAGTTTCGGAGGCAAGCACTTGAGTGCGGGTAGCGGTGACGGTCACTTCCTCGCTCAGCTGTCCGGGGTTCAGGATGACAGTTGTATCCCTCGCCGCTACCGGCTGCGTAACCCGCCCAAATCGCTTTGCGGTGACGATTATCGTGTACTCTGTAGGGTCACCGCCCGCGCTAAACGAAAATCTCCCCTCTCCGTCGGTCGAAACAATGCGGTCTACCCCCGTTTTTGAGTTCCGTAACACGACCGTGGCTCCCTGCACAGGAGCCCCTGCAGAATCCTGAACGATACCGGAAACGCTCGCAGATTGTGCGAAAATGCCGGTAGTCATAACCACGACGAAAAAGATTGAAATAAAGGCTCTGTTTAATGACATATTGGTTGATCCCTGAGTACTAGTACTTGTTGAAAGTTACTTTCAATAAAAGAATATCCCTTGACATTGAAATCTCTCAAGCTATGAATAATAAGTTACCGCACTTACGGTATGAGCAATTCTTATACCATCGACCTACCTTCGTCAGGTTCATTTATGTTTTCTGTGCTCTCAACAGAGACAATAGCTCCAAGCTTCTGCACACGATCCAATGCCGTAAAACCTCTACCACAGCCTTTCGGCACCCTAAATCGCGGTGCCGTGATACCCACGCCGACTGATTGTTTCGTAATACCTTCCCGATCCGTTCGACGCATCTAGGAAATGATGAGAGCTTCGGCGGAGAGATGGCCGCGCATCGCGCAGTCTGTTCAATCGGAAGCGCGAGATATTACTTGGGGCGCGAACTTTTAGCACTGTCGGCGAGCCTCCCGGCACGAAAGTTTGCCTTTACTACGTGCCTGAGTGGCAAGGCCGGGCCAGTGCTTTACCTCCGTAACCGTGCGGTATTCACCGGATTTGCGTTAAACTACCGGCATGGCTCGCCAACCCTTTGTTGAATTTGCCGGTAACAAGCGCCTGCTTTGGATTGCGGAGGAATGGATCCGTTATGCTCCGAAACTGGCCGAGTGGGCGATGGAGCGGATCGTGAATCGGCGGGACGTTTGGAGTCAGTACACGATTAAGAACGACCGGATCTCGGTGGTGATGCTGCCGATCAAGGAGCGGCGGAAATTGGGTACCGACATGGTGACGATCACCAAGCTCGAACGGCATTTCTCGGGGCGTTCGCCCGCACATCTGATAGGGCTGCATTCGATATCGGATCATGCGACGTGCAAGTGGTTCGCGATCGACGTCGATCTGCATGACGAGAATGTGCGTGACGCGGACGAGATAATCGAGGCGAATAAGGCGGCGATATTTGAGTGGGCAAAGCGTTTGCGGGACAAGGGGATGGATCCGCTCGTGCTCGACTCGAATGGCGAGGGCGGTTTCCACATTTGGGTTTTGCTGGACGACGAATATCCGCTCGCGGATGTATATGATTTTGCGGATGAGATTCGCAGCGATTGGGCGGATTTTGGTCTGCCGCGAAAGCCCGAGATATTCCCTCCAAAACGCGCCGTTGGCCCCGACGATCTGCCCTACACGCTGCGACTCGCCGGGCGGCACCACACGCGGCCGCATTATACGCGGGTCTATAATTTCGATCTTACCGACGAGAACGAGTGGCTCGACGGCGGCGATGCAATCGAGGCGATGATGGCGACGCGGCCGGCGAAGCTGCCAAAGGTGAAGGGTGCGAAAAAGCGTTCGCCCAACCTGCGTGAGATGCCGGTGAAGGTGAAGAAGACGGCTCCCGTCCAGCGGCCGCGAGTTTGTCTCGACCTCGACGGCGTGATCGCGACGTATGGCAAATGGCGCGGCTTCGATCACATCGGCCCGCCGGTGCCCGGAGCGGTCGATTTTGCACGGCAGCTTTCTGAAGTGGCAGATATTATCGTCTTCACGGCGAGGTGCTCAGGCGACCCCGGCCCCGAAGGCGACATGCCGCTGATCACCACCGGCCAGATGCGTATCAAGGTAATCGAATGGCTCGAAAAACACCATTTCCCGTACAAAGACGTCTACGTCGGCCAAGGCAAACCGAGAGTCGCCGCCTTCATTGACGACCGCGCAGTCTCGTGCAGCCCGCAGACGGACGCAGATGCGTTCGATACGGCGTTGGATTCGGTTTATAATATCTTAGGAAGAAAACCCAGGAAAAAATAACCGCGAAAGACACGAAATGGGCCAGTTCCCTGTTTCGTGTCTTTCGTCTTTTTAGCGGCTAAACCTTAATCGTCTTCCTCATCCACCGCAAGTAGTGAAGCGCTGGTTACGAGGTCGTCGTCGCCGCATTTGATGAGGGTGACACCTTGCGCAGAGCGGCCGGTTTCGCGGATCTTGTCGACGCCGAGGCGAATTAGCTTCGCTTGCTGCGTAATGATCATGATCTCGCTGTCATCCTCGATGGGGAACGACGCAACAACTTTGCCCGTCTTTTCAGTGGTCTTCATGTTGATAACGCCGATGCCACCGCGTTTTGTCAGGCGATAGCTTGATACGATCGTCTGTTTGCCAAAGCCCTTTTCCGAAACCGAAAGTATCTTCTCGGTTCCCTCTTGCGAGACCGAGCAGACCGAGACGACGTAGTCGCCCTTTCGCAGATTCACGCCGCGGACCCCGCGGGCAACACGCCCCATCGGCCGCACGTCGCTCTCGTTAAATCTTACGGCCATTCCATCGTGCGTCGCGATCAGGATCTGCCGTTTGCCATCCGTGCGGATGATGTCGAGTAGCTCGTCGCCTTCGTCGATGTTGATGGCGTTGATGCCGGTGGCACGTATGTTCTGATAATCACCAAGTGAAGATTTCTTAATAACGCCGAGCTTGGTGACCATCGTGAGATAAACTTCCTCACCAAAATCGCGCACCGGCATCACTGCGACTAGCTTTCGCTCCTGCGACAGCTGAACAAGATTGACCACGGCTTTGCCGCGTGCCGAGGTATCGCCCTCAGGGATCTCGTGCACCTTCATCTTAAAGACTTGGCCGTCGTCGGTGAAGATCATCAGATGAGCGTGCGTCGATGCGATAAACAGATGCTCGACAAAATCTTCGTTCTTCGCCTTCGCACCCAAACGCCCTTTGCCGCCGCGTCCCTGACGGGTGTAGGCGGTGACCGGCGTGCGTTTGATGTAGCCGGCGTTAGTCACGGTGATGGCGACGTCTTCATCGGGGATGAGGTCCTCGATGCTGAGTTCGACACCGGCGTCGATGATGACCGTGCGACGGGCATCCGCGTAAACACGGCGGATCTCGGTCAGTTCATCGACGATGACCTGACGCAGAACGCTTTCGTTTTGGAGAATATTCTCGAGCTCCGCTATGTACTTGATGATCTCGGCGTATTCGTCGAGGATCTTTTGGCGTTCGAGCGCCGACAGACGACGCAATTGCAGATCGAGGATCGCCTGCGCCTGTATCTCGCTAAACTCGAGGCTCGCCATGACCTTGTTGAGTTCCTTGAGAAATTGGTCTTTCGTCTTCTCGCCCGTGACGCCACGCCATGCGGAGATCTCGGTTGCGGTCGAAAGGTTAGCGATCAGCCATTGCCTCGCTTCGTCGACACTGCGTGAATTTCGGATCAGCGGAACAATGTAATCGAGCGCATCGATCGCCTTGTTCAGGCCTTCTAAAATGTGTGCAC
Organism: Acidobacteriota bacterium; assembly: GCA_031408595.1. Taxonomy (GTDB): domain Bacteria; phylum Acidobacteriota; class Blastocatellia; order Pyrinomonadales; family Pyrinomonadaceae; genus OLB17. The sequence continues at coordinate 3,688 of JANNWQ010000014.1, forward strand.
GAGCCTGTGCTTTGCGAAGGTCAAACTCCGTACGACGCCTGACGACCTCTCGGCGGAACTCAACAAACGCCTCGATGATCTGCTTGAGATTCAAAACCTTTGGCTGGCCGTCGAGGATCGCGATGTTGATAATGCCGAACGACGACTGCATCGGCGTCAGCTTAAAGAGCTTGTTGAGGACAACCTGCGGTACGGCGTCGCGTTTTAGTTCGACGACGAGCCGCATACCTTCGCGGTTCGATTCGTCTCGGATGTCGGAGACGCCGTCGATCCTCTTTTCATTAACCAACTGGGCTATGTGGGCATGCAACTTCGCCTTGTTGACCTGATACGGCAACTCAGTAATAACGACGGCGTTCCGAACGCGGTCGCCACGGCCGATCTCGTCAACGGCGGCTCGGGCACGCATCTGAATGATGCCGCGGCCGGTACGGTAAGCACTTTCGATGCCCTCACGCCCATAGATAAATCCGGCAGTCGGAAAATCAGGGCCGGGAACGAATTTGATCAGATCATCTATCGAAATCTCGGGATTCTGGATCAGCGCGATGGTCGCGTCCAGAACTTCGCCGAGATTGTGCGGCGGGATCTTGGTCGCCATACCGACGGCGATGCCCTCGGAACCGTTTACCAGAAGCAGCGGCACACGCGTCGGCAGCACGCTCGGCTCGGATAGCGAATCGTCGTAGTTCGGTACAAAATTTACGGTCTCTTTCTCGATGTCAGCGAGAACTTCGTTCGCGATCTTGGCAAGACGAACCTCGGTATAACGCATCGCGGCCGGATTGTCGCCGTCGATCGAGCCGAAATTTCCCTGCCCGTCAACCAGCGGATAACGCAGCGAAAAGTCCTGCGCCATTCGCACGATCGAATCGTAGATCGCCGTGTCGCCATGTGGATGGTATTTACCCATCACGTCGCCGACCGCACGGGCGGATTTTCTATACGGCTTGCCGGCAGTATTTCCCTGCTCAAACATTCCGTACAGGACACGGCGATGAACCGGCTTGAGGCCGTCACGAACATCGGGCAGCGCGCGGCCGATAATTACCGACATCGCGTAATCGAGATACGACCGGCGCATCTCATCTTCGATATTGATCTGATTGCGTTCTATTAATGAATCCATTGTGAAAAACTAACGTGATCTGGCCCTGAAAATAGGAGAGCTGGCCAAACAAAAATTGGAATTAAGTTCGCCTTAACTATTTCTATATTTTACAGGCGAAAAGCCTGATTCGCAACCTCCCGCTTGCATCCCAGATCGACCCATTTTTCCGGGTTCTCACTAATAAAATGTTTACCTCCAGCTCCGAACAATCAAGCTCGACCAACCGCCCTGTGACAGGGAACGCCGTCGAGAAAGAAAACCGGCGAATACAGCGTATTTCGCTGCCATTGCCAGTGCGCGTTGAGGTAAGGATCGACAGTCAAGTCAACTGGAACGAAGTTACGCGACTCAGTGACGTCTCGGCCTTCGGGTGTGGATTTTCTCTCAAGCGGCCAGTGAAACGCGGCCGTCTGGTCCAACTGACTATCCCGATGCCGCGACAACTCAGATCGTTCGATTACAGCGAGCCGCAATATCGCATTTGGGGTGTTGTTAGACGCTGTATTTCTGTCGAACGAACTGTCACAGATGAATATTCGGTCGGTGTCGCATTTACCGGGAAAGTTCCACCGGCAGGATTTCTCGATCATCCGTCGATGCTCTTTGACATCGCGCGCCGCGATGAAGCCGAGGGTTTTTGGCACATCACTCCCGCCAATCTAATGGTCGACGAGAGCGATCTGCCAAAGGAATTACGTAAACAAACCCGCTATTTTATCCCCGAGCAACTGGTCGTCGCACAGGTCGACGGCGCGGGTAACGAAATTTTTTCCGAAACCACCGTCACGGAGAATATCAGTCTCGGCGGCGCATCGGTCTTTACCACTCTAAAGGCCGATGCCGGAACATTTGTTAGGGTCACAAGCGATCGATTTAATGTTACAATATTATCGATCGTTCGCGGCGCGCGGGTCGGCGAGGACGGCATTACGCGTTTGCATCTCGAATTCATTGACAGGCTATTTCCTCTCGAAGGTATCGAATAACTGCCCCGTTTTCGCTTCCCTCGTAGCCTGAGTAACACCAATTAACACTATGACTTACAATAATCGCATCCGAACCTCTGCAATTGCAGACGGGCGGACGGTCGAGCGAGTGCCAACAGAATTACAGACCATCGTCCAGGTCAAAGAGGCCGACGGCGAAACGTGGAAAGAGGTCGTGAAGGTGTCGACCGTGTCTCGTAACGGCGCTGGTTTTGGCCTGTCGCGGCCATGCATCGTTGGCCGTCTGATCACGCTCGTGTTGCCGCTCGATCCGGATCTGCGTGCTTACGATCAGGATCGTGAGGTCTATCCGGTGATGGGTATCGTCCAGCATTGCAACGGATCAACGGTCGATGGCGTGACCACATATCACACCGGCGTTGGCTTTATCGGCAAGCAGGTTCCGGAAAGTTTTAAGGCCGATCCGGCGCAGAATTTTCGCATCACCGGCATGACGACCGATGGCCTTTGGAAGGTTTCCGAGGCCGAATCGCAATTTAAGAAACGCCGCCAACCAAGATATTGGATCGGGCTCGGTGTCACCGTCTCGCTTATGCAAAAAGCCGAGAACTCGGGAGCAAAAGAGGAAACACACACCGTGAATGTCGCTGCCGGCGGCGTATCGGTCGTCTGCACCCTCGAAGCCGCAGTCGGCGAAAAGGTCAAATTTGCCTGCAAGGCTCTAGACTTTTATGCGATCGGTGTCGTCAGAAACCGTAAGGAACGAAAAGGCGAGCTTCCGACGCTCCATCTCGAGTTCGTGGATAATGCTCAGTTTCCGATCGACAGAGTCATCCAAAATAATGCACCAGCGGCGATCGACGCTTAGTCGAGATTGGAAGCTCTTGAATGCTGAACTATCTTTAGCGGAGCATTGACGTGTTCCGCTTTTTTGTGGCAAATGAACGAACCAACACCGCTCCGCAGCTCGTAATGGACCTGCTGCGCCTGATCGGCTACACGATCAGCAAGACCGTCTGGTTTATTCGATACAGGCATCGTGAGAATATCCCCGACAGCTCCGTTAAGAGCTTTTTGATCTGTGCAAACCATCAGACCTACGTCGATCCGGTCTGGCTCTGTCTGCCGATGCGCCGAAAGCTCAGATTCATGGCGGTCGAGAAGGCGTTTGAGTGGCGGTTCATCGGTCCGCTCATCCGTTATCTCGGCGCCCTTCCGGTTTCGTTCGAGACGGGCGGTACGCTAAAAGCTATGAGAGCGGCCTTGCGAGCGTTGGATGAAGGTGCGGTTTTGACCGTCTTTCCAGAGGGAGCGAGGGAGTTTGCTGACGGTGAGTTTTTTCCTTTCAAGACCGGTGCGGTTCGCATCGCGATGCAGGCCGGTGTGCCTATATTGCCTGTAACTATCAATGGTGGAAATCGCATTTGGCCGCAGAAGCAGAAATATCCAAACCTGTTTCGACGGGTCGAGATCGTCTATCATCCGCTGATGCACATCGTCGAAGACGAATCGCTCGACAAGAATGAAAATCTTGATAAAAGGACCGCCGTTTTGCGGGAGAAGATTGAGTCGGCGTACGAAAAGCAATAGCCACGAATGCACGAATTAAACCCGATCGTTGAGGCTTTATTCGTGCATTCGTGGCAAATTCCTGAAATTTATTCCGGCGGGGTCCGCATCGGATTTGGGATCGGCCGCATACCAGGCGGGATCGGCCGCATTTGCTGCTGCTGTTGACGCTGGCGCATCATCTCTTGAAATTTACGCCGCTGCTCAGGCGTCATCGACTTATCAAAATCACGCGGAAACGGGTCAAATCCGCCGGGCGGCGGCCCTTGCCTTCCCGGGGGCGGCCTATCCGGAGCCACTCGCGTTGTCTTCGTTGTGCCATCCGGTTCGCGTGTTGTGATGGTCACATCCTTTGGATCGAATGCATCATCCATTTCGACCGTCATACCCTCGCCAAGATCGACCTTTGTCGACGGCTTCTCGGTCGAGGGTTTTGTTGTCTTAGCCGTGTCCTTTGTACGGTCGTCGGCTACTGGAACGTCGTCGATGGTCGTAGCAGGCACAGTGTTTGGGATCGGTTCAACCGACGCGTCGGCCTGTGCCCCTCCTGCAGTGGAATTCGCATTCGTAACGACGGGAATGCTAGTCACAGGATCTGCGGTGCTCTTTACGCCCAACATCGACGGATTGACCATGTAAACGCCACCAGCAACCGCCGCACCAACGAGCAAAACTGAAAGTGCTCCAGCCGCTACCGCAAAGCTGCTGCCACGCGGCCTGATTGGTGCAAAGGTCTCGGGCTTTCGCACCGATGTCCCCTCGGAAGGAAAACCCGGCATTACCTCGGTCTTTACGTCATGCTGTCGGGTAGCTTCGCCGTGCTTTGCTTCGGTCATCAGCCGTGTCGGATTGGCAAAGACCTGCGCTTGCGTCGGCAATTGAGCTGCGGCGACGGAATCGGCAAGATAACCGTACTCGTCACTATCGCGAAACATCTCCCGCATCTCCGTCGCCGACGAAGGGCGTCCACCGGCATTGAGATCGAGTGCCTTTTGCAGTACGCCCGCGACGCCGAGCGGCACGAGCGGATTGATCTTGCTCGCCGGCACGAGAGTGTCGCCATTCTGACTGAGCACACTCATCGCCCGCGTCAATGCATCTTCAGGAGCCGTGTTCGTTATTAGGTGATAGAACGTCGCAGCAAGCGAATAGAGATCGCTGCGCGGGTCGGTGCCGGTTCCCTGTATCTGCTCAAGCGAGGCGTAATTTCGCGAGTATCCGAAAATGCTCTTAGCCGCCGTGTTATGGCCCGCGTCGGTCGAATTCCCTTTTGCAAGGCCGAAATCGAGAAGGATCATCTGGCCGCGTGCGTTCAATTTCAAATTTTGCGGCTTGATATCGCGGTGTATTACCGGCATTTCCTGCGTGTGCAGATAGTCGAGTGCGTCGAGCAATTGATCTGCCCACTTTAGCACCTGATCGACTGCGAACGGCACCGTGCGTCCCTCGAGCATCGCTGCAATATCGTCGCCCGGAATGTACTCCATGACGAGGAACATCCCGTCGCTTTCTTCGAAATGATCGCTTACACGCGGTAGAGCCGTGTGCTTCAGGCTGTTGAGCAGGCGAGCTTCACGTTCGATCGCTTTGCGAAAATTATCGTCCATGCAAAGCGTTTCTTTGATCGCCACCGTGCTCCCAAAACGCACATCAGTCGCGACATAGACCGCGCCCATGCCGCCCTGGCCGATCTGCTTGTCGATCTTATATCGCTGCTGTAATGTGGTGCCTGCCTGGATCATTTTACGAGATAAATATACTACAAAACTGACTAGTACTTAACCAAAACTAAGCGGTTTGTCGATGTGGTCGCCGTTTGCGGGCTGCCCCTTGAGCAGGGATTTGCAAAGATATCCTACTACGTACTCCCTCGCAGTTGTAAGGGTTAAATCCTGATTCTCTTCCAGGTCAGCAAGAGCACTGTCCACAATTAGCCAAACTGCCGTACCTTCCAAATTTTTATAAGGGTGTTCCATCTATAACCAGTAACTAACTACGAGCAATGAATTGTCCCAAATCTATCAATATTTACGTTTGACGCGCGGAGAATGTTCTTAGTTGTAAGAATCGCCCGGGCCGGTAGATACGTATGCGGTCCTCCGATCCCTGAAAGGGATCAATGAAATAGCGTCGGGAGTATCCCGACGATTGAAATCGCACTGGGTATCCGTCCCTGTATGGGACGAATCAGCCGCGTCGTGATTCGTCCCTTTCAGGGACAAATTCGCGTATCGCACGATTCGTCGGGTTTCACCCGAAGCTACTACATTCGTCCCTTTCAGGGACCCGCTAAACCGTCTTCCCTATCCAACGCTCCGTCATATCGCACCAGATGACTAGCCCACGCCACTGGCCGTATTTTTTGTAATGCCGCTCGATCTTCTTGTCGGGGCAAACTTTCTCCTTATTATGCGTCTTATAAAACTGCCCTCGTAAAAAAGAATCGAGTGCCAATCCATCATATCGCCCGACCAACTTGAGCAAATTCTCCGCCGCATAATCGCCAACACCCTTGACCTTTTTCATCTCTTTCTTCAATTCCGACGTCGGCAGATAGGTCGCGAGCCACGACTGCGGATCGAGCTCGCCCGCTACGACTTTCTGTGCCAATTCCACAAAATATGGCGAACGATAACCGGCCCTGATCTCCTCGCGATAAAACGCCTCGTCCATCGCAGCCATCGCAGTAGCGGTGGGAAACGCTTGCTTGGTGCCCACCTTATCGACCAGATTCCGCACCATGCTCTTCGTCAGCCCCCATGAACAGTTCGTCGTACACATCGTCTTCACGAGATCTTCCCAAACGGTCGGCGAACGCACCAGTCGCCCCGCGCGATGATGCGCCATCCAAGCCATCCGCTCATCCGCCGCGATCGAAGTGTAAAATTCATCGAGATCGTCATCGAGTCTCAGCAGGTGTCGCACATCGGCAATGATACGTTCATCCTTGATCGAGCCATTCGCCAATTCGACCCGTAAACGCCCGCTTTCCTCAAATATCACGCCCGGCACCGAACGCTTATCGTCCAAAAAAACATAGCTCAGCCGCCAAGCGTCCTCATCCAATGCAAACGGCGCCAACTCCGACCAGCCGTGACTATACACGGTCGCCCGGAAGCTAAAATTCGCCGGAATTTCGATCTCAAGCGTCTTTTTCATCGGTGTTGCGAAAATGTCTTCTTTGCGTTCCTTTTTGCGGGCTTTGCGTGAAACCGCCTCCTCTCACGCAAAGCCGCAAGTACGCAAAAGGAACCAAAAACTACTTCAAAACATCTGCCATTTGCTGATGTATCAATCCATTTGTAGCAAGAATTGGTGGCTGATAGATACTAAATTTCGACCCATCGTAATAGCTCACCTGTCCGCCCGCTTCCTCGATCAGGAGAATGCCCGCAGCCATGTCCCACGGATTCAAGCCTTCTTCCCAAAACCCGTCAAAACGTCCGCACGCCACATAAGCCATGTCTATGGCCGCCGAACCGTCGCGCCGAACCCCGCGTGAGTGTATTAGAAGCTGCGTCAGGTGCCGAGCAAAATCTTCTCGCTTTTTGAAATCGTATGGAAAGCCGGTAACGAGCAACGCGTCGCCGAGCTGCTCGGTCGCTGAAACGCGCATCGGTTTGCTATTGAGGCTAGCGCCGCGACCGCGTTCTGCGGCAAAAAGCTCATTCCTAGTCGGGTCAAACGTCACGCCGATCACGATCTCGCCGTCATGTTCGAGAGCTATCGTCACACAAAAGCATGGATAGCCGTGCGCAAAATTCGTCGTCCCATCGAGCGGATCAATAATCCATTTCCAGGTATTCTCACCTCCGATAACCACCGCATTACCTGATTCCTCAGCCAGGATCGAGTGCTTCGGATAGAACGATTTGATGCGTTCGATAATAAGAGCTTCGCTAGCGAGATCAGCCGCAGTTACGAGATTGATATCGCCCTTTTTATGCACGGCGATGCCCCGATCAAACTTTTCGAGCAAAAGTTGACCGGCATCACGAGCCAATTCGATCGCAAAATTAAACATAAAAAGATTTTCAGCGCAGAGACGCTAAGAAGCAAAGACGCACGGGAAACCCAATAGTCTCTTTGCGTCTCTGTCACTTGCCGTCTTTGCGTTAAGTAGATCTACCGGAAATAGATGTCCACGTAATCGGCTACGCCGTCGCAGGGGTTGTCGATCTGTTGCAGCCGCCAGTATTTTCGTTTGCCGGTAATGCGAAACGTCATCTCGCCGGTGCGCTCGCACGGCTTGCCGCCGTTGATGTGCGAGACCTGCGTGATGACCTTTCCTTTAAGCTTAAATTCTTTTGCATCGATCTGCGTGATCACACCATCGACACTGACAAGATCTGACGATTCGCGGCCTTTCTGTTCGCCTTTGAGTCGATAAACGCCGCCTTTATTCGTAACTGTCGCAGCACCAAAGTAGTCCCAGCTGATCCATTGCAGCGAGATCTTGTGACGCCCGATCAAACGTTTCGCAGCTGCCTGGTCGTTAACATCCGTCTTTTTTTGTCCAACCGCAGCCGAACAAAAAACAAGTGAAATAGCCAACAAACACAGTATCCTTATTCTCATACTACTTCTTCATCCGCCGCTCGGCGATCTGCAAAAATTCACGTATCTGATCGTCCCAGAAGACCCAATTGTGAACTCCGGGATGCTGGCGGTACTCGTGCGGGACTTTCTTTTCGACGAGAAGCATCATAAATTCCCGATTGTTCTGGATAAGAAAATCCTCGGTGCCGCACGACTGGTAGATGAAGGGCAGTGCCTTGATCTTTTCAGGCGTTAGGTCGCGAACGAGCTTGAAAATATCGTTCGCTTTTCGCGATTCGGCATCTTCTGCTCCCATGATCGCGTCGATACCGCGTCCGGCGGTCGCGGCGTTCTTCTCGGTGAACGATGCCGCACCGAGAGCCCCGCTAAAAGCTCCAACGATCGAGAACATCTCGGGATATTTCAGCCCAAACTTGGTCGCGCCGTAACCACCCATCGAAAGGCCCGCGATCATGCGATTATCGCGGTCGGCGATCGTCCTATATTTCGCGTCGATCTCCGCGACCAACTCTTTAATGATGTAACTTTCGTACTTGTCGGTGGCCTTCGTAACGCTGTCTGTGTACCAGCCATTGTCGCCCTCGGGCGTGACGATGACGAATTTATGTGCGAGAGCGTACTCTTCAACCTTTGTGGCGTCGGTCCAGTTGTTAAAATGCCCCGTGAGGCCGTGGAGCAGATAGATGACTGGATGCCTCGTGGTCGCCTTTGCGTCCGCATAGCCCGCCGGGAGGACAACTCGATACGGCATTTCGCGCCCCATCAGTTTGCTGCTGAGCTTGTGCTCGACGACATTCGCCGCAAGCGGTTTAGCGGCCGGAGCTTGTCCAAACGCCGCTCCCGTTACTGCAAACAAAACCACGATCAGCACCGCAGATCGCAAAACAAATCCGTGTCTATCTGTATTCATCTGTGGCCAGATCTCCTATCCAAACATTTTCCCAAACCAACCGCCTTCCTTCTCGTGGTCAACGACCTGAGCCAATTCGCCCGGATCGAGCCAGACGCCGGAGCATTTGTTGCAGACGTCGATCTTGATCGTTTGAAAATCAGCCTCGACCAACATTCCGTCGCATTTCGGGCAGCCGATGTCGAGACTCTTCGAATCTTCCTGCTGGAGCTTCGCCTTCATCTTGGCGATCAACTCTTGTTCCTTACGGTAAAAATACTCATTCTCCAACGCGTCTCCGCGTGCTTCCATATCTATTGCCATATGATTATTAATTCAACTCCTTGTTTTGATTAGTCTTGAGTCTTGGGTCGTGATTCTAAGATTTCCGACTCAAGACTCAAGACTCCGTCTTATGCACCGACCGCACACGCTGCCGCGCCTTTTTAGAACGGCGGATCGTATTGCGGCGTTTAAGGCTCGTCTCGGCCCAACTGGACATCTGCTTGAGCGGATGCCATTCGAGGTTTTCGGACGGTAGAACCTCGCTCGAAGCATTGTTAAGCCGCAGCGTACTAAAAGCAACTATGATGATCGTAAAATAAAACGCGGCGCCGGACGCGACTACGAACCAACCCGGAGCGAGTCCGACCGTCGCCCGTTGAAAGAAAATATCCCAAAACACCTTCCAATCCGCTTCGCTGACCGCCGGTATCGGCGATGGATGAATGTAAATTTTTAGCGTCCACGACAGGGCAAGCAGAATAAATATCCAAAGATAATTGGCGCGCAGACGCCGTCCGACCGCTTCCCAGGTGCTGATCGTAAAATGCGGCGAAAGCAGATCGGCCGAGATGTGTTCCGCCCATTCTTTATCGGGTGGAATGGTGCGATGCGAGAGCATCGGTGCGAAATATCCCGTCTCAAGCACACGCACACGATTGGCCCAGACCTCGTAATAACGGTACCGCCGTGCCTCCATAAAGAGAAAGATCGACACTAATATCGAGTTGATCGGGATCGCAAAATGCGGATTGTCCTGCGAGCTAAACACAAACGAAAGCGTCGCACCTGCCGTGATCACGGCCCAATTGGTGGTCGCGTCAAGCCGACTTCGCCAGACGTTCGAGCGTTGTATCTCGCCGCGATAAAAATGCACCATCGCGGTGTTAAACTCGGCTGGCTGCAGCTTTTGCGGTATCGTGAGCGGCGTGGTGCGCGGCTTTTCGTGTCTCTTATGAACTTCCTCGGCAAAGGCGCGGAACGACTGCGGCACATTTGTAATGTGAATGTCGGAATCCCCGACAGTCTGTGCTCCGCGCCCGGTCTCGTCGTTCATAGCTACTCAGGTTGTGTACTTCTCGAAGGGAAGAAAGAGAAGGTAACATCTATGGTTTAACATTTTAGGTATGCGGATGCAAGAAATCCTCTTCTCCGTGCTCTTTGTGTCTTCACTTTGTGTTCTTTGTGATAAAAATCTTTAAATCCCAATCACAAAGGCACGAAGTGAGGACACAAAGATCACGAAGAAGGAATTGCCCGCGACCTACTCGTTTCGCTACACTCAACTCCAATGTCGGAACTAGACGAAAAATGGATGTGGCGCGCAATCGGTCTGGCTCGCGAAGCTGAAAAGATCGGCGAAGTCCCCGTCGGGGCCGTAATCATCGACGCCGAGGGCAAAATTCTCGCTGCTGCCTCAAATCGCACGATCAAGAACGTCGACCCGACCGCACACGCCGAGATCCTCGCTCTCCGGATCGCCGCGACCCGCCTCGGCAACTACCGCCTCGAAGGAACAACCGTCTATACCACCATCGAACCCTGCGCCATGTGCGCCGGTGCCCTAGTAAACGCCCGCGTCGCCCGCCTCGTCTACGGCGCCCCCGACGAACGCTTCGGCGCCGTCGAAACCCTCTTCCGAGTCTGCGACCACCCCAAACTAAACCACCGCATGCAGGTAACCGGCAACATCCTACCCGAAAACTGCCGCCGCCTGATGCAGGAGTTCTTCAAAGCCCGTCGTTGATACGATCAACACACCAGATAATCCGAGGCGATCATCGAGACCCTACCGTTCTTGAAAACGACACGCGTCGAGCCGGGGCCGTCGCGGTCGTTCATCGCGTAGAGCCAGGTGATCTCACCTGATTCGCGTTCCGTATCGACGGTGTATTTGCGACCGTATTTCTTGCGGACAGTGGCCGGTGTGTCGCCGATCTTGATGCCGGAAACAAGATAACCCGGGGCAGTCAGCTCAAACGCTTTGACCTCAAACGTCTTGCCGCCCTTGCTGTCGCCGTCCATCATATAGAACGAAATGCCCGCATACTTGATCGATTTCTCACGCCCGCCGATACAGCCTTCCTCTTTTGCAATGTCCTCGTTCTCCGGATTTCCCAGAGCTTTAACTACCTGCGCGTAGGTAGAGTCGAGACCGATGCCCTTAAATTTGATCCGAGCGGTATTGACCGTCTGCGCGGAAACCGTATCGAAAGTAAACACCATGATCAACAATGCGAACGCGATGAAGCCTAAATGTCTCATATGTTTTTCAAACCAAAATAACACACTCGAACAAAAAAGGCTCAGGAAAATTTCCCGAACCTTTTCGTTCATTTCACGTGAAAAACACTCTATCGATCGCCGATGGCCACATACTTCAGATCACGAGCACCGATATATTCGGCACGTGGGCGGATGAGTTTGTTGTTGGCGTACTGCTCGAGGATGTGGCCGGTCCAGCCGGAGATACGCGAGATCGCGAAGATCGGCGTGTACATATCCAGAGCGATGCCCATCAGGTAGTAGGTCGAAGCCGAGTAAAAATCGACGTTCGGATACATTCCTTTCTTCTCGAGCATCAACTGCTCGATCCGCTGTGACATCTCGAACCACTTCGTCACGCCCGTCTTGTCAGCCATTACCTTTGAGAATTTACGCAACCAAGTCGCACGCGGATCTTCCGTTTTGTAAACGGCATGGCCGATACCCATGATCTTTTTCTTGTGCTCCAAGGCGTCGTCGACCCACGCATCGATCTTCGCCGGATCGTCGATCTCGATGAGCATTTTCATCACGTTGGTATTCGCACCGCCGTGCAGGGGGCCCGCAAGTGCTGCGATACCAGCAGTTACAGCTCCATACATATCGGCCAGCGTTCCCGAGACGACGCGAGTCGTAAACGTCGAAGCATTCAGCTCGTGATCCGCATGCAGTATCAACGCGATGTCGAACATCTTCACTTCGTCCGCGTCCGCGACCTCGCCGCGGAGCATATATAGAAAATTGTCCGCTATGCCACGCGACTTGTCCGGAGCGACGACATCCTTGCCGTTACGAATGCGATCCCAGGCGGCGGCGATCGTTCCGATCTGCGCGGTCAGCTTGATGGCCGAGTTCATCGCGTGTTCGCGGTCTGTGGCGTGTCCGTCTTTGTCGTAAAAATCGAGCGACGACACTGCCGTTCGCAGAACATCCATCGGATCGGCGTCCTTAGGAAAATGCCGCATCATTTCGATCACTTCGGCAGGTGCGTCGTAATTCTTGCGGAACGAACCACTCAGTTCTTCGAGCTCGATCTGCGACGGCAAACGCCCGTTCCAAAGCAAAAACACAACCTCTTCAAAGGTCGAGTGCTCGGCTAGGTCGTGAATATCGTACCCCTGATAAATTAAAATGCCCTGCTCGCCATTCACGTCGCCGATCGCACTCTGTGCGGCCACAACGCCCCTCAAACCGGCTGCTGCTGCTGAAGATTCTGTTCCTGTGCTCATTTCGTAATTTATACCCTAATAATATGTAGTAATGTCCAATCATCAATGATATCCGACCACGAAAAAGCGCACAAGCGAAACAGCGACAAATTGGCTTCACCATAAGATTTGTCCGTACCGCGAGCAGTAGCGACTAGGTTCCTTCTCTTTTGCGTCCCCTTTGCGTCCTTAGCGAGCTTTCCGTGAAACCGCCTTCTCTCACGCAAAGCCGCAAAGTACGCAAAGAAAGCCGTCAAGAAAAATAGTTGCACAAATGCAACATATCTGCTATCATGCAACGCAGTAAGCGACACGACTTGTCAGTACCGGGAGCAGTAGCGACCGGGGATCTCCAACACACAACACAAAAAATATGCACGAAACCGAACGACCCACCCTACAACAAACCATCGACGGCGACGAAAACAGCGGCATCGACCTCAAATCGCTCGTCAACAACAAATACGAGCCCGACATCGACCCGAAATACCGCAAGATGATGGAGGACTGGAAAAAGAAAAATCCGCTCTGGGATTTCGCCGGCTCGGCCTTAACGTGCGGCAGTGCGAACGAGATATTCACACCCGACTATCGCGACGCGCCCGCCAAACCTCTCTTCGGCAACCTCGTCCGCACCGGCGAACTAACGATCCTCTTCGCCGACACCGGCGTCGGCAAAAGCGTCCTAGCCACCCAGATCGCCGACGCCATCGCAAAAGGCCACGACGCCATCCCGGGACCGCCGACGCCCTCGTCGGCTCTTACTTCTTCCTCCGACTCAAGACTCACGACTCAAGACTCCCGACTATTGCCGAACGATAGTGAGGCAATTCCCGTCCTCTACGTAGACTTCGAAATGTCCAAATCCCAAGCCGCCGAGCGTTACAGCGCGAGCTTCGACGGCGAGAACTACCTCGACAAATACGAGTTTCCCGACCTTCTCCAACGTGCCTTCCCCGACTGGACGGGCTCGATCCCTGAGAGTTTCGAAAGCTACGCCGAATTCGCCGGCTGGTCGATCCGTCAGGATGTGCATCGGCTCGACATCAAGTTCCTCATCGTCGACAACGTCTCGTGGCTGACCTCCGGCCAGGGCCCACGCGAATCGACCAAGCTGATGAAAACCCTAAAAATGCTCAAGGAAGACGAGCAGATCGGCATCCTCGTCCTCGCCCACACGCCCAAACGCCTCTCGTCCGGCTACCTCACGGTCAACGACCTCGCCGGCAGCAAATCGATCGCCAATTTCGCTGACAACATCTTCGCCATCGGCCGCTCCAAACGCGACCCCGAGCTCCGCTACATCAAGCAGATCAAACAACGCAACGCCCCCATCCAGTTCGCCGAAGACAACATCATCGTCTGCCGCCTGTCCAAGGAGCACAACTTCCCCCGCTTCGAGATCACCGACCTAGCCCACGAACGCACCCACACCCTCCGAGCCCTAGACGACCCCGGCTACAACCGCGAAAAAATAATCGAACAATGCCACCAACTAACCAAAATAGGCTGGCCCCAACGCAAAATCGCCGACCACCTAAACATCAGCCTGACCACCGTGAATCGGTATCTAAATGAGTGTCTTGGCGAGAAGAATGGCCAAGAAGTCTTTAATTCGTGATAAAATGCGGACAAAGACCTGGCTGAGAATTGCATCACATTTTGCTTTGACGTATTCGTTTCACTCTCACCACAATGTACAAACACGCTTTTCTAATTTTAACCTTCTGCATGATGTCCTTCGGTGCCGTTGCCCAGAACGACATTTTTTCGCCCGCTGGAGGCTCAGCCACGACAACTATTGTTCGTGACGGATCGGTAGATACTACCTTTAGCTTGTTTGCCGGTCAACATGCCACGGGTACCGTGTTCTCGTTGGTAAACGGACCTGGAGACACAGTGTATGTTGCGGGATTTCTCTTGTCCATAAATGGTGCCCCGGTTCCGCACATTGCTCGCTTGAATCCGGATGGCAGTGTGGATAGCACTTTCAATGTAGGAAGCGGTCCTAACCTTACCGTAACTAGGCTCTTCCTTCAGCAGGACGGCAAGGTCCTTATTAGCGGTGTTTTTACAGCTGTGAATGGGGTGACGCGCAACGGCACAGCTCGTCTAAACTCCGATGGATCATTAGATACCTCCTTTCCTCAGATTAACTCCAATTCATCGGCCGTTAGACTAGACTTTTGCGGCCTCGAGCCGGACGGCGACATCTTGGTGTGCGGCGATTTCACAATTGTCAACGGTATTGCTCGCAGAGGTATGGCCCGTTTGACGCCGTCCGGGGTAGTAGACCAGACCTTCTCCATTGGTTCTGGTTTCGGAGCCTCGCAATTTGCAACGGTATTTGCCGTCGCTCCCGTTGACGATGGGAAACTGCTTCTTGTAGGAGGCTTTACGACGATTAACGGAATTCCTCGAGACGGATCCGCTCGACTAAATCCGGATGGAAGTTTGGATCAGGCGTTTGTACTTGACCAGACGGCATTAATTGGACTGCCTCGAAGCATTCAAGTATTACCCGGAGGGCGCATTTTGGTCGCTGGGGATATGCGGGTCGGACGATTTTTTTCGGATGGCAGTCGTGATCCTGCTTTTTCCAATGCTGTACGGTTTTCTCCTTCGGGTGTCCTATTTGCCATCCAACAGAACGATGGAAAGGTTATTGTGGGTGGCTCATTCAACGAGGTGCAGATCGGGACTTCAACAATTGCTCGGCGCAAGCTCGCTAGGCTCAATAATGACGGTAGTTTGGACGGATCGTTCCTTCATCCTTTCCCGCAATCTCAAGATCCATACTTGCAGACCGGCATCCTAGGTCTGGACGGCAAGATCACAACTGGTGGAAGCTTCGCTTCAAGCGGCAAGGCGCTGCTTAGAGTGAATTCAGATGGATCACTAGACAATGGATTTCTAGGCAATGTTCTAACTCGAGGCTTGGTGTTCGCGAGCCTTTTGGAGCCGGACGGCAAGATCATGGTTGGCGGAAACTTCCATTTCCTCGGTTCTGCACCGCGCCGGTCCCTTGGTCGACTAAACACCGATGGAACTGTAGACACTACGTTCGTCCCGGGAGTGGCATTCGGCAATAACGTTCGCTCGATTGTTCGGTTGCAGGAGGGTAAGTATTTGGTGGGAGGTTCTGTTGATAGTTTACAGAATCCTGGTCCGGCAGTTTGGAGGCTTTTCCCAGACGGAACGCTTGATCCTAGTTTCAGTCCGGCCGTCTTGAACTTGGGCAGCGCTGTTTACGCCCTGGCCCTTCAACCGGATGGGCGGGTTATCATCGGCGGCGATTTTACCACAGTAAACGGCTCTACGAGGCGAGGCTTAGCACGGCTGAACGAAGATGGATCGCTCGATAGCCTGTCGGCCCCCATTCAAACCTTTTCGGGCGGCATTTTTGACATCTTCGTACAGCCGACAGGGAAGATAGTCATTGGAGGCTCATTCCAGGGGCCGAGTGGATCGGGCATAGGTGGAATTGCACGAGTGAATGCCGATGGAAGTCTGGATCCGACTTTCAATTCAAACCTCGGAGGATTTTTCAATTCAGTAAATAGTGTTAGTCAAATCGGGCAGGACTTTTATGTAGGGGGAAACTTTAGCTTCGCCGCTGGCGGCTCGAAGGCACCGCCGGTCAAGATCGATCAGGACGGCAGAGTTGATATGGGTTTCTCGGCCTCCTTCACGGAAGTGCACCGGGTGTCCCCGCTAAGCGATGGCAAACTCCTCATTGCTGGCCGGTTTCAAGCGTTTGCTGTTTCCGGTACTCGTTATTCGATCGCTCGTGTACTTGCAAATGGGGGCCTTGATAATACCTTCGATGCGGGGCGGTTCGTAACGAACGTAGGACAGTCTCAGGAAACCGTATATGAGGCCTTTCCGCTCTCAGAAGACAAGGTATTTGCCGCCGGTATTTTTGACTTTCTTGCCGGCCAGCCGCGGCTGTCAATGGTTAGGCTCGATATTAACCGACCGGTCACTCGTATAAACAATGATTTTGATGCCGATGCAAAGGTAGACCTATCGGTGTTTCGCCCTTCCAACGGGACATGGCGTCTTCTGAGATCGACGGCGGGAATGTACAACATTACGCTTGGGACGAGCGGCGACCGAATGGTTCCGGGTGACTATGACGGGGACGGCGTAACGGACGCAGCCGTGTACCGCCCTGCGGAAGGTAGGTGGTACGTCGCTCAAAGCTCAAATGGAGTTACTACAACATTTACTTTGGGAACATCAAACGACTTTGCAACTCCGGGCGACTTTGATGGCGACGGCAGAACAGATTATGCCGTATTCAGACCGAGCAACGGCCAATGGACTATAGTACGAACTTCAGGCGGTACCGTGACAACAACGCTTGGCCAAGCGGGCGATCTACCGGTGGTTGGGGACTATGACGGTGACCGTCTCGCGGACATCGGGGTATTCCGGCCATCAACCGCATCGTGGCATTTGCGACGATCGACGGCGGGCGACTTCGTTGTTCAATTCGGAAATCCGTCGGACTATACTGTACAAGCCGATTACGATGGTGACGGTATTACAGATTTAAGCATGTTCCGACGGGCGGACGCGACATGGCGCCGCTTCTTCATGGGGTCGCAGACATCTGACACGGTCACATTCGGAGAGTCGACTGATCTTCCGGTCGCGGGCGACTATGATGGTGATGGACGGTCGGATCTCGCGCTGTACAGGCCTTCCACAGCGCGATGGTTGATCCAAAGAACTCTACAGGGTTACATTGAAGTACCCTTTGGGTCGCCAGGCGATGTCCCGATTCCGAATGCCTTTGTATTTTCTGCCGGTCTCGAAGGCGATATGGCTGTGCGGCCCTTGGGGGATGGGCAAATCCAGACGAACGATGTAGTACAAGCAAGGCGGTTTGTGACTGGCCTTGATACGGTGACACCGGGAATGAATGAGTTTCAGCGAGCGGACACATCTCCGAGGGCTACGTTTGGCGATGGTGCAATGACGGCCGCCGATGTTGTTCAATCGCGCCGATATGCCTCCGGCCTTGATCCGTTTACGGATGCCTCAGGGCCTACGGAGGCATCTTTGCGGAAAAGCTCGAAAGCGTTTAGCGGCCTTTTGTCTGACGTATGGTTTGCGGAGATCCAGTCCCGAAACGAAGTGCGTAAAGGGCCAGAAAAGCTTGCAAAACCAAACCAACTCTCCTTTCCTATTGAACTAGTGACAAATGAATGTCCGGCGGCTCTGAGCTTTACGCTCGATTATGACAGCATGCAACTATCGAATCCTCGGATTTACTTGGGAGAGAAGGTTCTATCGGAAACCGTTCTTACATCTAACTTCGACCGTAAGGGATCGGTCGCGGTCCTTCTCGATTCCTCCGGACCTTTGCTTCCCTGTGTGATGACAAAGCACAGCCCAAGAGTCGCAAGTGTCGTCCTGACTGTTACATTTGATACCTCCTCCCGCTACCGAGGAAATTTCGCTGCCATTAGATTTTCGAATCGTATTGCGCGGACGAGCCTCTCAAATTCATCCGCTGTCGATCTGCCTATATATAGCATTGACAAATAGTTACGGTTGACGGGATGTCGAGTAACTAAGAGTAGAAGACAGTCAATGGAAATTCCCTACCCGTGATGTTACAGGAGATCGTCAAGGATCACCACTTCGATATTTTCTAAGCGGCGAAATCCGTGGTCGTTGGCGATGAGATAGTCACAGGCTGAGACTAGTGCGGTCGCACAATGAATGGCGTCCGGCGTCTTGAAGTTTAGAGTGGCGCGGAGTTGGGCGGCTTCACGAAGGACAGTTGCTGAGATCGGACAAAGCTCGATAGCGCTGTTGGCAAATAGGTCGTCGTATGTCTCGATCAACTCTACGTCGTTTTGTCGGATGGGAAGGACTAAGGACTCGAGAACGGTGAGTTCGCTCGTGACTACCTCGATACGTCCAAGCCTTGCCTCCTGCCAAAATGATTCAAGTATTGGTGAGTAGTCCTGATGCCGCTCCGTCGTATAGATGATCGGGGCCGTATCCAGATATACCCGGGAGCCGGGAGGTATGATTAATCGTCCCAAGAATCACGCTCCGCGCTGAGCCATTTGTCGACTTCCGATGCGTCCTTGAAAACTCGTTTCGGAGGGTGGGCTTCTAAGATCTCCAGAACCGAAAGTTTGGCTTTTGGCGATTTGGGCTCGGAATTGACGTTTTCCATGATCAGATCCGCAAGTTTCACCTGGTCGCCGATAGGCAGCGGTCTGACTGAATTTTGATAAATTGTCTCTACACTCGGCATAACGCAGGAATATTAGCATTTTATGCTAAGTTTATGAAGCAAAAAATAGTGTTCCACCTGTTCCATGTGTTCCACCGTTCCACCGTTCCACCGTTCCACCGAGGAACAGTGAAAAACTAAAAGCTAAAAGTTAAAAATGATGAACCTGCACTTTTAGTTCTTAGTTGTTAGTTCATCACTACTAAAAAGAAGTACGGCTGCGGGTTTCGGGAAACTCGCAGCCGTATTTGATTAACCAGATGGGCATTGCTGTAGGCCTTGCGGAGGTGTAGGCAAAAGGCGGATTTTCAAAGGGCAGGGTGTGTGCCTGACGGACCAACTACTCCGCATTGTCAGTTCGCCGGCACGGGAACTCGTTTTAAAGTGAATAGTTAATAGTGAATAGTTACTGCACTCTAACCACTCTGGATTTCAAATTAGCGATCTTCTGCAACAATCTTTCTGACCACTGACCACTGATTGCTGTCTACTGACTACTGACTACTGCCTTGAGATCGACTCCGATCCGTTTGGCTTCGCGTTGGATGATCTCGGGATTCGTCTTCAACGCGTGTATTTCTTCCTGCAGGGCGAGATTTTCGTCCGTCAGGCTCTGGATCTGAGTTGCGAGGCGTGTATTCTGGCTCGCCTCTTCTTTCATTTCCGTGAACGCACGGAAATTGATTGATACACAGAGCATTACAAATATCGAGGTCACGATCAGGCTCGACAGCCACCACGGGGCAGTGCGGCGGCGAGTGCGCGTGACCGGGCCGCGGCCTTTCGCGGTGCGTCTCACAGTGGTGCTTCGTGACTGTGAGTTATCCCAGTAGATATTTGCGGCCTTGCTCAAGTAGATCCTCCAGATCGTTCGTCGATTCGCTCTCGGCGTAAATTCTGACCATCGGCTCGGTGCCCGAGGGCCTCATCAGCATCCAGGCGTCCTCTGAAAAGAGGAATTTGACGCCGTCGGTGCGATTTATAGTTTCAATCTTGCGGCCGCCGATCTCCGTCGGCTCCTGAGCCAGCTTATCTTTAAGCTTATCGGCAACTTCGGGCGTTAACTTTACCCCGATGCGGCCCGATTCGAGCTTGCCGTCCCGTTTGAAGAGGTGGTCAAGCTGTTCTGTCAAATTCGCCCCGCGTACGGCGACCGCTTCGGCCGCTAAAAGGCAGGCAAGAATGCCGTCCTTTTCGGGGTAATGCCCGCGGATCGAGAGCCCAGCTGATTCTTCGCCGCCAAGTATGATCTCGTCCCGATTTATCAATTCGCCGATGAATTTGAAGCCTACCGGCGTCTCGTAAAGCTTTATGCTCCTAGCGTTTGCGACACGATCGACCTGATGCGATGTCGCCACGCTGCGTGCCACTCCTCGCGGGTCCTCGCGAGTCTCGCACAAGTAATCTGTCAATACCGCGATCAGGCGGTTCGGCGTGATGAACGCCCCGTTGCTGTCAATAACCCCGAATCTGTCGCCGTCTCCGTCGGTCGCAAGGCCGAGCGTGAGATTTTTGCTTTTTACCGCTTCCCTCAACTCATCCAGGTGATCCTCGCCCGGCTCAGGCGAGCGCCCCCCGAAGAGCACGTCCCGCGTGTCATGTATCGTGTCAACCTCAAGGCCG
The DNA here is from genome assembly GCA_031408595.1 of Acidobacteriota bacterium. GTDB lineage: Bacteria > Acidobacteriota > Blastocatellia > Pyrinomonadales > Pyrinomonadaceae > OLB17. Next base: position 24,404 of record JANNWQ010000014.1, read on the forward strand.
TGATCTCGTAATGCCTTATCAAGGTATCCGCGTCCCGTCCCCCAGATCGCGTCGTATGCGTACCGGCCTTTGGCTTGGGCGATCACGGCGAAGTTTATTTTCGTTTGCAGGTCTTCGAGATACGCCGGTCGCGGATCGAAATCTACGATCTCACCGCCTGTTGCATCGTCTGCCTTTGCTTTCGCCTCGATGTTAGCTTCGATCTGCTTCGTTATCTCCGGCAAAGCCGGTGCCCCATCAGCCGTCGAGAACTTTATCCCCTGATACTCCGGCGGATTGTGCGACGCGGTGAAATTTATCCCGCCGACCGCTCCGTTGCTGCGTATCGCATGCGATATAGTCGGCGTCGGCGTCAATCCCGTGCATCGCAACACGCGAAATCCTTTACTAGCAGCGATCTCAGCCGCGACATTCGTAAACGTCTCGCCCATAAATCGCGAGTCATGCCCTACGATCAGCGGCTTGCCCGTGATGTCCGATTCGGTTTTCAAATATCTACAGATCGCTTCGGTAACGAGCCTGACGTTCTCAAACGTGAATTCGTCTCCAATGATCGCCCGCCAACCCGATGTGCCAAAGCGTATCGACATAATTCGAAATTCAAGGATCTCTCGTCCGTGTACTGCTCTGACTTTGGTTGTTAGGCCAATTTCCCTTGAAGTGGAGAAAAGATATCACAGGTGCTTAAAGATGTAAAGCGCAAATTTGAATTATTTTTAGGGGACTATAACATCTTATTTTACAGTAAGATATAGATAGCCAACTAATGCGCTTTGTTACTCTGGCGCTTACGTTTATGACCCCTGCTTAAACAAGTGTGCGCTCGCGGATACGGATAATCGGACCTCGCAGGAGATGGTGCGTTCGTGGGGTCTGGCTGTATCAATGTGGCGCACCTTAGATAAAACGGTAAACTGTGTATCATAACGGAACATATAGTCGTTCCATGGACCGCCCGGTAAAGTGTTGGAAATGCGGGGCTTAGCCGATAGGAAATGCTAAGTCACAGTTGGCACGGGCATTGCCATTAAACCTGAGAGTACATCTATGCCTAGTTGGCGTAAACAAACTGTCCTAATTAAGTTGGAGATAATCGAACATGAGACCTATTAAGCATTTTGAGAAAGGATTGACGTATGTCGCGAAGGGAGCGTTTAACGCCATCCGCTCGGTCAACCAATACAAGCCAAATCCGTCATTCACGCCGAAATGGGCGGACAAGCCCATCTTGAAGTCGTGGCAAAAGACCAAGCCGACGCTTGGCTTTCCTCGCACGACCGACTCGCTCTGTCCGCAGTGTGTGATCGAAGCCCGCGAGCAGATCCTCTCCGGCGAACGTGATGTATCGACATTGGTCAATGAGAATGTCGGTGAGATCAAGGCGCAGATCATTGAGCGTGACGGGCAGGTTTGGATGATCAAAGAGTGTCCGACGCACGGCAAGATCGAGGACATGATGGCGATCGACTCTAAGTTTCTCCAGCATATCGAATCGCTCTTCCCCGGCCGCGACATGGAGTCGCACAACGACGAGAAGCTGCATAATCATGGCACGTCAACGATCAAATACGGCCGCGGAGCGGTGTTGACGGTCGATCTGACCAACCGCTGTAACATGATGTGCGATCCGTGCTTCATGGACGCCAACCAGGTCGGCTTCGTCCATGAGCTCTCGATGGAAGACGTTACCGAGATCCTCGACAACGCCATCCAGATCAAGCCGCGTCGTCAGATGTCGGTGCAGTATTCGGGTGGTGAGCCAACTCTGAGCCCGTACTTCCTCGACGCAGTGCGTTACGCTCGTAAAGTCGGTTACAACTCGGTGCAGGCCGCGACCAACGGAATCGAATTCGCTAAATCAAAAGAATTCTGTCGCGAAGCAGCCGAGGCTGGCCTTCGTTTCGTCTATCTCCAGTTCGACGGCATCGGCAACGACGCCAACTCGCACCGCCAGATCGGCAACCTCTTCGACGTCAAACTCCGTGCGATCAACAACCTCCAC
>JANNWQ010000015.1:0-13057 GCA_031408595.1 Acidobacteriota bacterium
CCGATATGGGCGTTTTAAGCATTGGTCACGGCGGCACCTTTGACCCTGTCTCGGGTGACGACATATCGGACAGACCTGACAGATCGCTTCCCCGTCTCGCCGATGAGGTCAGAATTTTCGGCCGGGCCCTTTCGGCTGACGAGATCAAGGAAATTGGAGCCCCGGAAGCTCCTCAAGGCCTCAATATTCGGTTCACTGCAGCCGCTCAGAGCGTATCCGAAAGCGGTGGTAATGTTAACGTCACCATTACGCGCGATACATCGGCGGCGGTGGCAACGGTTGAACTTGATTTCACGACCAACCCGGGAACGGCTGTCCGCGGCATCGGCTCGTCATGTAGTAATCCGAACCCGCCGGGAACGGACGATTACCTTTCCCCGACTGCTAGTGGGTTTCAAGTAGTGAATTTCGCCATTGGCGAGACTTCGAAGACGATCGGGATTGAGATCTGCAACGACACGGTTCCTGAGAATACAGAAACCTTTGTTGCGACTCTTGCCAATGTAACCGGTGCTGGCGCCACCCTTGGAGCACCTGCCACGCATACCGTTACGATCCTTGATGATGATACGACGATTACGCTCACGAGAACACCGGCCTCGGTGGTTGAGAACAGCGGCAATTCGATCTCATACACGGTAACCCGAAGCCCCAATTCTGCGTTAGCTCAGGCGGTTAATTTCACAACTTCCGGTGTGGCTACACGTCAGAATGGGTGTGGTGCACCCGGCGACTTCGATGTCACTGGAGGCGCAGGGTTCCAATCAGGCACCTGGTCTAACGGAGCCACTCCCGGGACTGCTACGATAGTTTTTGACCCTAATGCAGCATCGGCGACATTTTTGGTAACACCCTGTCCGGATCTCTTGGTAGAGCCGAACGAGGATGTTGTCCTCACAATATCCCCGGGCAGCTACGTGATCGGTAATCCGAACACCGCGTCGGGCTTGATCACCAATGATGATTTCTCGGCGATAAGTCTGGATATGGATCCTTCTGGCAACGGACTTATTCAGATTGAAGGTGACCCTGGTGCCAACGGCGCCGCTAGGTTTGATCCAATCCGGGTGGCCCCGGCGGGTAGCGTTCTGCAGACGCTGAATGTTCGGTTTGAGACGACCGGTGCAGGCTGTGGAACGGATTATACCTTCGCAACCGGCGGAGCGACTCAGGTAACATCGTTTACCTGTATAAACGCGACAACTGGACGTGGAGTCTTCCAGTTTATTGGAGCTGAGCTTGATCCTACCAACTTGCCGGTCATATCGTATCTTAACGACAAGCTGATCGAGCCGGATGAAGCGGTCACCATGACCATTCTTCCATTCAACGCGGCAGGTGCAGACCTTCCTGGCGTATTGGATAACAGCAACACCTACACTCTGGGAGCCGACACGAATGATTTCGCGACCATCAACGACGATGATGAAACCATTACGGTTGATGCAACGGTAGTCGGTTCGCCGATATCCGAGGCAGGGCCGGGCGGCATGTCATTTAACGTCAATCGTGTGTTTGATTCAAGCGGCAGCCCGGCTCCGCCGGTCTCCGACGCACAATCGATCAATTTCAGCCTTTCTGCTCTGGCCCCAACGGGAACCCAGGCGATCTGTACTGGTGCTGACTACACGGTTTCAGGTGTTGGCGTTGCTTACAATGCCGGAACCTGTACCGGAACGATCGCGATCCCCGCAAACGTGGTGCTCGGTACCGTTGTGGTTACTCCGGTCAACGACGCCACTCCGGAAAGTGACGAGACCGTCACACTGACGATCCTTCCTAATACGTCCGGTGCGGCTGGCAACTACGGCATTGGCGCCCCAGACGCAAACGGCCTTCCATCTGGAACAGCTACGGCAACGGGAACCATCTTGAACGACGACATTCAGGTCATAGTAAATGTTGCACCGGCACAGGTTCTCGAAGACGGTGTTCCAAATCTGATCTACACATTCACCCGAATCGGTGACTCCGCTTCGGTAGTTACCGCTAACTTTACCGCGTCCGGGTCGGCTTCGCCTTTGAGCGACTATGTCGTGACCGGCGCAACTACATTCAACATGGGTAGCGGTCAGGGAACGGTCGCGTTCCCGGCAGGTAACAACACCACTGTTGGTACTGTGAACGCCCGAACTTTCCTCGTGACGGTCGATCCAACCGCTGACACGACAGTCGAGCCAGACGAAGAGGTTCAGGTTCAGGTCGATAATGGTGTCGGCTATTTACCGGGAACACCAAATCTGGCCAGCGGCCTGATCATCAATGACGACACAGTGGTAACCGTTGCGGTTGCACCTACCTCTTCGAACGAAGATCTTGGGCCGAACATGGTTTACACGTTTACACGCACGGGCAATTTTGGCGTAGCGTTGAACGTGCCTTTCACCGTGACGGGTACCGCGATCGCTAATGACTACACGGGTACCGCTCCTGGTGCTCAGGTAGCGGCTTTCACCGCAGGGCAGTCCACAACGACTGTCACTGTTGATCCGACAGCCGATACGACGATTGAGCCGGACGAAACGGTCATCGTTACGCTTGATGCAGCCGCACCCGGCTCGGGTTATACGGTTGGAGTTCCAGCCTCGGCCACCGGCACCATCGTCAATGATGATACGGATGTAAACCTTACGCTCGCGCCGTCGTCAATTTTCGAAAATGCGGCGGGCGTCATGACCTACACCTTTACCAGGACCGGTCTTATCAACGGCAACCTGACGGTCAACTTTAGCACCACAGGTACTGCTACCTCGGGTACTGACTACGCTCAGTCCTCAACTGGTACTGTCACGTTCACGGGTGCAAACACGACTGCCACGGTTACGGTTGATCCGACTCCTGACTCAGACATTGAGGCTGATGAGACGGTTATTCTAACCGTGCTTCCGGGTACCGGCTACAACGTTGGCACTGTCGCTCCTACCCAAACGGGTACGATAACCAGTGACGACGTCGATGTTCAGCTAAATGGTACGGTCACTAACTCACCGGTTCAGGAGAGTGGTACCAACAATCTCATCTATACGATCCAGCGGGTTGGCCTCAGCACCACGCAGGAAGTAACTGTAGCCTTCACCATCGGCGGCGGTCCTAATCCGGCGACCTGCGGTGACGACTACGATGTACTTGCAACTGCAGGCGTAACATTTAGTAACGCAGTCGGTTGTGCGGGAACAGGCACAGCGGTCATCGCGGCCGGCGCCGCGTCGACGACTGTAACGGTTGACCCGCGTGCTGACCTTGTGGTCGAGACCGACGAGACGGTTCGCGTAACGCTTAACAGCTGTGCGGGTTCCGGTGCGTCAGCTGGACTTGTCAACACCTGCGACCTGGTTGCAGCTTTATTCGTTGATGGTGTAATAACCAACGACGATACGGATGTAAATATCGCGGTTGCTCCTCCGACAATTGTCGAAGATGCAGCCGGCGTAATGACCTATACCTTTACACGCAACACGAGTGCGGCTCTGCTGGCCCTCCCGTTGAGTGTAAATTACAATTCGAGCGGAACTGCTTGTGCCGTCGCACCTTGCGCCGATACATTCACAACCGACTTCGCTGTTGGATTGCCTGCAGGGTCGACCTATAACGGCACTAACGGCACGGGAACCGGCGCGACAAGCACTGTGGTGTTTGCAGCCGGCAGCACGACCACGGTGATCACGGTTGACCCGGCGGCGGATACAAATGTTGAGCCGGACGAAACCGTTATCTTGACGGTGATCGCAGGAGCGGGATACGTACCTGTGACAAATGCGTCGGCCACCGGAACGATCCGCGATGAGGACAGTTCGGTGCAGTTTACGTCGGCTACGTTTACCCACAATCCGGAAGGTTCCGGAGGCGGCACAACGACCGCAGTACTGACCGTTTCGCGTAGCGGACCTGGATCGGCCACATCGGCGGCACAGGTAGATGCTTCGACCATTCAGGTTGGCGGCACCGCGACAGGAAGTAATTCCTGTGCTATTGCCGGCACTGACTACGTCGTTGTCTCCGGACAGACCATAACCTGGGCTGCCGGTGAATTTGGTAACAAACCGTTCAATATCACGGTATGCGCCGATAACGTAGATGAGGCCAATGAGATTTTCAACTCTCAGCTCAGTAACTTCATCGGTACGCAGATAGGTAGTCCGATAGCTGCCGTCACGACGATCGTCGATGATGACAATGCTCCGGCTTTCGCTCTTACTCCGCCAACAACCACAGTTGCTGAAGGTGCTACGGCTACCTACACAGTGACGCGTTCGGGTAACGAAACACAGCTTTCGACAACCGTAACGTGGGCGGCGACGGGTATAACTGCAACTGGTGGTACGGACTTCAGTCCTGTCACCGGAACGGTAACGTTCGCTGCTGGCACTGGTGGTACGCAGACGTTCACGATCAACGCGGCGACTGACTTGCTGTTTGAGGGTAACGAGACATATGGAGTTGCATTGACTGCAGCTACAAATGGTTCGACCTTCTCCGGCACGAACACGACCACGATCACTGATGGCCAGACTGCTCCGACGGTAGCTATCAATGATGTCACGCAGGTAGAAGGCAATGCTGGCCAGTCGGCGTTCATCTTCACCATCACAAGAACTGGTGATGCTCAGGCCAACCAGACCATGACGTTCTCGACTCAGGACGGTGTCGGCCCAGCGACGCCAGCTACGGCTCCGAGTGACTACACTGCTGTCATCGGCGACACGGTAACGTTCACCCAGGGCCAAACATCGAGACAGGTGGCGGTTATCGTCAATGGCGACACTACCTTCGAAGATGATGAGACGTTTAGGGCTATCCTTACGAACTTCAACTTCGGATCTGCAACTCGCGGAACGGGTATCGGTACCATTACAAATGACGATGGTGCACCGGTGTTCAACCTCACTGCAACTGTTGGTGAGCCTAATGAGTCCGAGACGGAAGGCAGCGGCGCTGGTACCACGGTGATTCGTTTCACGATCACTAAGACAGGTACAACGGAACTGACCTCGATCGTCAGCGGAAGCACGGTTAATGGAACGGCGGTTGCTCCTGGTGACTTTGTCGCTAGAACTAACGAAGCTCTTGCTACATTTGCTCCGGCAGATACGGTCAAGACCTTTGACATCGTTGTTGTTCGTGACACGATTCGTGAGAATACCGAGACCTTCCTGGTCAACCTGACGAATGTTACTAACGGTACGTTCGGTCCGAATACTCAGGGAACGGGTACGATCATCGATGACGAGGCGAGTCCGAACTTTGTTCTTTCGGCAGTCTCTGCATCGAATCCTGAGGGAACCGCGGCCACCTTCCTGGTGACCATGAACTTCCCGAGCGGTACGACAGGAACCGAAGTTAGCTCGACCTTGAGCTGTTCTTCGAGTGTTATCTCGGCAAACTCAACCATTCACGCTACGTCGGGTGACTTCAGCGTGACATCGAACTCCATCAGCTTTGCTGCTGGTGCTGCTACTGGCTCTACACAACCGTGTAGCTTCAGTACCGTCAACGATACCTTCTTTGAAGGTGCTGAGACGTTCAACGTCGCTCTTGCGGGTTCGTCCGGTGCTATCGGTACCGTTACGGGCACGCCGCAGACTGCGACGATCACCAACAACGATGGTTGTACCTTTGTTGCCAACAACTTCTCTGATACAGAAGGCAACGCTGGAACGAAGTCGTTCACTCACCCGGTTGTCAAGACCTGTGACACTGGTGCATTCAACGCTATCGTTGGATATGCTTCGTCGGATGGTACGGCAACTAACCCGGTTGACTACACCGAGATCGTTCCTGGAAACCTCAACTACACGCCTGCGACGACGAGTCTGCCGCTTGTGGTTTCGGTTAACGGCGATCTGACGGTTGAGGCGGATGAGACCTACAACGTTCTGCTTACCGGTGCTACGATCAACGGTGTCCCAGTTCCTAACGGAGCTTGCGGTACTGCGGTCTGTGCGGTAACTAGCGGTGTCGGTACGATCCTTAACGACGACGGTGTGCCGATCAGCATCACGGGAACTATCACAAACTTCGGCGGCGGTGCTGCTGTGGGCGTGACGGTTACCTTGAGCGGATCGACTGCTGCTACTACTACTACGAATGTGAGTGGCGTGTACACGTTCACGAACCTTCCTAGCGGTGGCAACTTCCTGGTGACACCAACGGCTCCGGCCGGTACGGTTGCCAGCCCGACGACCCGTTCGTACACAGGTATTACGTCTAGCGTTGCAAACGCTAACTTTGTCCTGTATCAGTCGGGAGCCATTCCTCGTACTGTGAATGTGATCAACAGCTATACCAATCCTGGTTCGCCAGTAACGGTGCCGATCACACTCACCGCACAGGGTGATGAGGCTGCTCTTTCCTTCACCTTGACCTATAACTCGGCAATACTCACCGCTCCTGCTGTCGCTTGCGGCAACGGAAGTGTGGGTTGTGCTCTGACGGTCAATACAGCCACGCCTGGCGTGATCACTGTATCGGTCGAGGCTCAGGATGGCGGAGGCAACCCTGCCGTGTATGCTGCAGGTACGAGAGTCGTGATAAACGTTACGTTTGGCACGAATGTCACGGCTGCGGTAAATACTCCGATCGCCTTTACCAGTGTTCCTACGCAGCAACGCGTAAGCGATTCGGCCAGCAATCCGCTGCCGACCGTCTGGAACAATGGCTTCGTGGTCTTCGGACAGGGTATTGAGGCTGACGTTGCACCTCGCTTCTCGGGAGATGGTCAGGTACAATCCACTGACGTTATTCAGGTTCGTCGCTTTGTGACAAATCTGGATACGCCTAGCCCTAACTTCAACGAATTCCAGCGTGCTGACTCGGCTCCGGCCGGTACGAAGGGCGATGGACAGCTCAATGCCTCTGACGTGATCCAGGTTCGCCGTTACTCGGCAGGCCTCGATCTGACTCAGTCGGCTGGTGGTCCATTCGTTGCTAATCCGCCAGCACCTGCTCCTGAGCGTGCTGTCGGTGGTAAGGGTTCGACGGACGCTCCTGAATCGGTTGGAACGATCATTCGTGCAGGAAACTCGACTGGAGTTGCCGGCACACAGGTCTTCCTCGACATCAACCTCGATCATGTCGTTTCGGATAGAGTAGTAGCAATGCAGACATCGGTGCAGTTCGACCCAACAAAACTGTCGATCAGCGGTATCAGCACTCCTGGTACTAACCCTGATGTCACGCTTGGTGCCAACGTTCCGGCGGCGACTTCCTTGACGGTCAATGCTAACCAAGTAGCAGCCGGACGTATCGGCTTCCTGGCTGATTCGTTCCCTGAACTCTGGGCCCCTGGCACAAACCGTCAGATCGTTCGTCTGCGGTTCACGATCGCTGTAGGTGCAGCTCCCGGATTGACGCCGATCACCCTGATCAGCACACCAGTCCCACAGAGCATCTCGAATGATAGTGGTATTGCTGTTACCTTTACCAATGAGAACGGTAGCGTGCTTATCACCAATCCTCCGACTGCAGCCGGTGTCACGGTTGGCGGCCGCATCCTTACACCTACGGGTGCAGGGCTCCGCGGTGCCACAGTGTCGATCACGGACGGAAATGGCGTAGTTAGAACTGTTACAACCAGCACCTTTGGTTACTATCAGTTCGAAGAGGTCGAAGCCGGTAACAACTATGTTGTTGCTGTTGCTTCGCGTCGCTATCGCTTCACTCCGCGATTGATCCAGGTTATCGATAACCTGACCGATGTGGACTTCACGGGACAGAACTAGTGTCTGTAGGCAAATAGGACTAAGGGCGGCTCTCGAGCCGCCCTTTTTATTGTCTCGGGGGGCGCGAAATGCACAAGAGTATTTGCCCGCGAAATACGCGAAAGTACGCGAAAAAGATCCATGTAGTTTCTCTGTTCTTACATTTCGCGACTTTTCGCGTGTTTCGCGGGCACTGCTTCCGGGCCTGAGCTTATTAAAATCCATGTGCCGACCTCCGTTTCTCTTCACGCAGCATCTTGACGGCGATCGAGACGGCGTCGATCTGGTCGTCGTTGACGCCGCCGGGGAATGAGCATGCTTCGTCGATAAACTCCGTATTCCATGCCGAGCGTATTAGGTGCACTCGGCCTTCCTCGGCGAGAGCGTTCCATGTGAATGCTCTGGCTGTCTTGCTCTCACGCACCTCTACGCCACGAAAGTGGCGGTCCGAGATGCCCCTTTCGCGCCTGAGGTCCTGGATGACGGCGTTACCATTGGCTGATTTCTCGATAAAATGCTCGGTGTCAAGTTCGGTTGCGATCAGGCCGAGGATGGCACGTCGCTGTTCGGGATATTCCATTCGCCGGCGCAGTACGCGGTCGATATAGAGGTTGCCGTCGCCGTCAAATGCAGCTCGGGCCGTCGCCGTATAGTCGGCGCCCGGACTCGCGCTTATTCCCAGGTCGTAGCCGCGTTTCCATTTCAGGCCCGGCGGCACGTGATCGACTATCTTGAACCAGTGCCGCTTAAAGAATCCGCCCTCGGCCGGTATTGGCCGCTGTTGGTAGAGTGCGTTGAACGAGTATGTCCCGAGCCGCTTTTTCACCTTCATCAGCCGCTCGATGTTAAAGCGTTCGGGACACAGAGCCTCGCCGGGAAGGCGGCCGAGGGCGTCAGTGGCGAGTGGCGGGTTCTTTGAGTTCTTTGAGTTTGTTGGGTTTGTTGAGGCTTTAGATCTGGAAGTGGCGACCTGAGCTTTGGCGGCGGCTTTGCCGGCTGGTGAGCGGAAAGGCTTTGCCTTTCCGGCGGCCGGTAATACTGATTCCGCGGCTATGCCGCCGGAGGGGGAGGCACAGCCTCCAAGATCATTTTTAGAGCCTATCGGAAAGGCAGAGCCTTTCCGCTCACCGGGCGGCGTAGCCGCAGGGGAATCGGGCTTTCGCTTCTTGTTCGGATCGCCAAGAGTGTGGATCGGATAGTGAACGCCGTTGACGGTGTAAAAAATGGGTCGTTTTGGCGGAGCGGGGAAGTTGTTGGCCGCCGTATCGAGATCCCCGGTCGCTACCGCTCGCGGTACTGACACTGACTCCGCGATCGCGGGGAAGTTGATGACCTCCCATTGCTCGGCGTCTTCGTCTTCGTCAATTTCTCGCAAGAGGCGGCCGGCGAGGTCGTCTTCGTGCCAGCGGGTTTGGATTAGGATGATCTTGCCGTCGGGTTCGAGGCGTGTGTAGATGTCGTCGTTAAACCAATCGTACACTTTGTCCCTGATCGTCTGCGACTCGGCCTCAGAGCGCGATTTTACCGGGTCGTCGATGATGATGAGGTTTGCTCCAAAACCGGTGATGCCCGCCCCGCATCCGACGGCACGCACGCCGCCTCCGTCCGGGGTTTCCCATTCGGCGTCGGTGTTCGCTCTGCGAGGACGCAGAGAGTTTGTTGAGTTTGTTGGGTTTGTTGAGTTCGTTGAGTTGTTGGGAGATGCGGATGCTGTTGCGTGGGGACATTCTTGTGCTTTGGCGATGCATGTGTCGCAGGTGGAGCGGTCGTGGGCCGGTGCGTTTAGATCCCCGGTCGCTACCGCTACCGGTACTGACTCCGTCGCTGACGCTGCTGCCGCTGCTAATGCGGTCGCTTCCGCGTACACGTTCTTGATCCGGCGGGAGAATCGGTTGGCGAGGCGTTGGTTATAGCTGCCGATGATGATGTTCGACTTTGGGTTGTTTGAGAGGTGCCAGGCGGCGTAGCGGACGGTGACGAGTTCCGATTTGCCATGTCGCGGCGGGACAAAGAGCATCAGCCGGTTTGTGTCGCCGCGTTCGAATGCCTCGAGCTTTTCGATCACGTAGCGTTGAAATTTCCAGTCCCAGTTGTAGGGGCCGGAGAGCTTCTTAAGCCAGGATAAGAAGTTTTTTGAGTTTGTTGGGTTTGGGGAGTTTGGGGAGTTGCGAGAGTTGCGAGAGTTTGGGGAGTTGGGGGCGGTGGGTTTGGCGTCGTTTCTTGTCGCCGCAGGCGTCGGGGAAATTAGCCCGGGGTGGAGCCGTTGAGGCGAAACCCCGGGAAAGACGGCGTATGGGTTTGCTCCCTGTAGGGGAGCCGGACGTTCGGACGCGACCCCTGCAGGGTCGGAAATACGATCGGCCGGTGTCCCGGGGTTGCGGCCTGCGGCCTTGCCCCGGGCTAATGTCCGTGTACCCTGCGGGGACGCTCGGCGTACTCGGCCTAGTTCCGCGTCCCAGCCAAATCTTTCGGGCCAGCCGCTTTGGCGTTTCGTGCCGTTCGAGCGGGCGTAGAGGCATCGGTTGTTCCAGCGGTCGTTGCCTAGTTTTCGCATCTCGGCTTGGATATGGTCGTGATGCCGGCCCTGGCAGGCGATGTATAGGGTTTTACATTCCGCGACCTTCTGCTGAAAGGCAAAGGGTTTGAGGCTGAGTTCTTGTTCGATCTGTTGTTGTCGTGTCATAGGAGGTGGAAGGTGGAAAGGGGAGTTGTGTCTTGAGTTTATTCGGTTGGTTCGGCCTGTCTTCATCTATGGCCAAAATTCGAACAGGATACACAGGATAGGCAGGATGTAAGAGAAACAAATATCCTGAACATCCTGTGTATCCTGTTTGAATTCCGATCGGGTTGTTCGGTTCTATTTAGTTTTTTTTGCGTATTTCGCGGGCAAAGAAGGTTCTTAAGAGGTTTTGCCCGCGAAATACGCGAAAGAACGCGAAAAAAAGAGAAAAGGGTTTTAACTATCTTTTTTTCGCGTCTTTTCGCGTATTTCGCGGTTAGATCTCTTCTCATCACCCACGAATTTAGCGCAGAAAGTGTTTCGTGTATACAACTATCCGCCGCTAATGCAACATAATGCCGATAACGTAGCTATTTGCCGATAAAAGAGTTTTAACCGCGAAATACGCGAAAAGGACTAAAAAAGGAAGGGATAGGTGGTCGATCTAGGCTTGTGGTGATGAGGGCGACGGGTATCACAGGCTTCTTAATTTCGTTTGTTTAGCGTATTTAGCGGTTAAAAATACTTGACATCGCACGATATGTGCCTATAATTACAGGAAATCTAGATTTTGCAACAATTTAACGGTGTAAAGCCGGGGCGTCGTTTTGCTGCAGCACGCGACCCCACCCACGACCGAATCTTTACTGCCTTCCGTTATTGGCCGAGCGGAGAGTATTTATTTTTATGCGCAAGCAACCCCGTCGTACCTCGCGTTTTTCGCAAGTTTTCGCCCTTTTAGCCCTCACCACCATCACCGGCCTCGCCCTCACGGCAACCTCCGCCGGTGCAGCCGGAGTGCGCTTTGGGTTTGTGGATACGGTCGCGAGTTGGTTCGGCGGCGGTGCGACGGTGAATGTCGTTGCCGAGCCGCAGCCGACGCCCGAGAGCGAGGCTCCATCGGCTGGTTCGCCGGTGGCGATGTCTTCTCAACCGGGTTTGTCTTACACAGAGAATTTTGCGGATATAGCAAATTGGACCAATAATTTCGCCACTGGGATTGGAACTGGCCCCTTCAGTTCCGTCGCGGTAGCAACGGCTGGGACAATTCCGGATCCTGGAACAACCACTATAGCTACGACAATTTTCAATACGGGTACCTCTGGTGGAGTGCAGCGTGGTAGCTCAACCGGGAATCCTGCGGGTACGATAGTGCTATTGGCGACCGGGGCGACGTCGAATACGAATGCGAGCGCATTCGATTTCTCGATGAACTACTCGGGCGTAAATGCGGGTACGCTTAGCTTCGACTGGACTCGCGTTAATAATTCGACGGGAGACAGGGGCGGATCGCTACGCGTGTATTCAAGTCCTGACGGTACGACATTTACAGAGTTAGCGACCGCTGCCGTTAACAACATCATCAACAATGGCGGCACCGCATCAGGTTCTATCACAACAGTAGCCTTGCCCGCCACATTCAACAATTCCGCGACGGCACGACTACGTTTCTATTACTTCAATGGCACGACAACCGGGACGACCGGAAGCCGACCAAAGATCAGCATCGACAACCTGACCGTCACGGCGACACGAGCTCCGGTAGTATCGTAATGTCGGGCAACGGGCAGCTTATTACCAATGGCTCTTTAGTCCCGTCGGCAAGTAACAATACAGATTTTGGCTCGGTCACCGTCAGCCAAAATGCCTCCAGAGGTATATTGATCCAGAACGCCAGCGGCACTCTGCCTCTGAATCTGACCGGATCACCAATAGTGGCTATATCCGGAGCGAATGCGGGCGATTTTTCGGTCACACTGCAGCCAACCTCACCGATTCCCGCGGCGGGCGGCGGCGGCGGTTGCACATTTCCCTGCATACCTGAACTAAGGCCGACCGCCGCCGGCGATTACACAATTCAATTTTTGCCAACGGCTCCGGGCACGCGATCCGCAACCGTTACCATCGCTAATAGCGATGCCACCAAAAACCCTTTTACCTTCGCCATCCAGGGCGTGGGCGTCCTTCCGACGCCGACGATCACGATCGCGGGCGACCCGGTGTCGTTGAGCTTAGGCAGCGTTACTGTGGGGAATAGTTCGGCGGCGCAGAGTTACAGCGTGTCGGGAGCGAATCTGACGGCAGACATTGCTCTAAACGCTCCTTCCGGGTTTGAGATCTCGAAGACATCAGCCACGAGCGGATTTGCTGGCTCGCAGACATTGACCCAGACTGGCGGCAGCGTTTCGGCGACGACTATATTCGCGAGATTTTCACCGACGGGAGCGGGGGCCGTGGGTGGCAATATCTCGCACACTTCGGCCGGAGCGACGCAGAAAAATGTTGCAGTCTCAGGAACGGGCGTCGCGGCGGTCTGCACGGCTCCGCCAAGCGGAATGGTCTCGTGGTACAAAGGCGAGGGCAACGGCAACGACTTTTTTGGTACGAATAATGGAACCGCTCAGGGCAATGTCACGTACGTGGCGGGCAAGGTCGGACAGACCTTCAGGCTCGGTGGCACGGGCAATGCCAGCAACAGCGGCGACCGCGTCATTATCGGCAATCCCGCGAGTTTCCAGACGCAGACGTTTACGATCGACGCGTGGATACGGCGTTCGAGCGCGACGGTTGTGACCAATTCGGCGGTGTCAGGTTTCGAGGGCGGCACGATCTTCGCGTACGGTTCTGGCGGCTACGGTTT
>JANNWQ010000016.1:0-1542 GCA_031408595.1 Acidobacteriota bacterium
GTCGCGGATGTCGGCGTTGACGACGTTTAGTTCGATCACTTCGCCGCGAAATCCGGGTTCACCGTACATTTTACCTTGCTGCTGTGGATCGACCTTTTGAGCCGATATAGCAACAGCGAAGGTGCTGATTATTGCCACCGCAAAGACAAATTTTGAGAATGCTTTGCTGAAAAGGTTTAGAGACTTCATGTTTCCTCCGTAACTGGACCGCCCTCTCGGGCTACTTAACACGGCTTATTTGCCGTTATTCTTTGCAACTTTTGCAGGCTTTTTCGTGCCCTTTTTGGGAGTTTCCTTAGCTGGCTGCTCGGCCGGAGCGTTATTCATCTCGTCGAGCGGCGAAAGAAATGGATTTGAGGTTGGTTTGACTGGCGCACCGGTCGCCGGAGCACCGGTATTGGCGGCAGTCTGGACAGGAGCAGCTTCCGTTTGACCGGTCGGCGCGGTGCCCTCCATCTGAGCTTTGGCCGAATATGCCTTGAGCGGCTTGTTCTCGACTGAAGCCACGAACTTGCCCTCAGACACTTTGGTCACCTTGCGGAATACCAAACGGTGCTCCTCGACCGCGACGAGCTGTCCGTCGAAGAATTTCTCGCCCGGATAGATCGTGTACGAAAGCTTGATCGGCGTCGCCTCGACCATCGCAGCGTAGCCACGCGGCGTCTTAAAGATACCGGTTACCGCAAGCTCATTGAGCGTCATCACACTCGTCGGCTTTGGCAGCGGCGAGCCGTTTGCCGCAGCGGCGTCACGAAGACGCTTGTAGTATTCAATGCGTGCTTCGACCGCCGGCACTCCGTAAACGACTGGCGTCGTCACCTTTGGCGTTTTTGGCGTGGTCGAGCCGGCCACCGGCTGCTTCTTAGGGATTGACCAGCCGGCCTTTTTGAACGGATCACGCTGAGCGTTGACCTCGGTGAGGCTTCCGCCCACCATTACGATGGCTGCGGCCATGGCCGTCAGGCATGCGAAGCGTTTCAATGTCGATATGTTGATCATGGCTTTATCTCTTTTCGGGTCAGAAGCGGGAATACTTTAGGCGGCGGGTTTTGCCTGGGCTGACTGAGGGTTAGGAACGACCGGCGGCTTGGTGCCTGCTGGCGGCGGTGCTGCTCCGACAGGTGCTGGTGCCGCTCCGGGCTGACCCGGTGCAGGTGCGGCTCCAGGTACGCCTGGTTTAGCGTTCATATCAGTCGGCGATGCATAGTAAGCGGTCAACAGAAACTGTGCATGGATCGTCTTTTGATCGCTCTGTTTGTCGAGCTGATTGATCTTGAAGTCGGTGACCGAGACGATTCGTGGCAATTTACCTATCGCGTCAAAGAATGCCCGCAGATTAGTGAAATTACTGTCCACCTCGACCTCGACCGGCTTGGCCATGATCGAATCCTGCTGTGTGTCATCACGCGGTGCGAAACGCATCACGACCATTCGACTGCCGTTCGCGGTATCCTGCAGGCCCTGCAGAACGTTCGTGATCTCACGCTGTTCGGGCAAAAGGACTTTCAGCTCTTCGTACTCTTCGGCCTTGCTGGCATAAAG
>JANNWQ010000017.1:0-47903 GCA_031408595.1 Acidobacteriota bacterium
AGAATTGCCACTAGCTTTAGCTAGTGGACAAGAGTCATATAAAATACTCTCTGGGCTTTAGCCCAAGGATTTGGCTAAAGCCAAGAATTCCATTTCACGCTGTCCACAAGCTAAAGCTAGTGGCAATTCATTAAGAAATGAAAACGATTCCCGAAGAGATCGAGCAATATCGCGACCGCAAATGGCGGCGTGAAGAGTCTTTGAAGATCGACACCGCGGAAGAGGTCGAGGCGATGGTCGAGGATCTTGGTTTCTGCCTCGGCCTGACTGACGTTCGAAAGATGATGCCGTCGGTGTACATCGCTGTCTGCGGTCGACGCGACGCTCACATGCCGCGCAATGTGCAGAAGGATTACGAAGCCAGCCGAGCGTGGGTGCTAAAGGACGAAGTGATCGCCCGCGGCAGAGTTTATTACGCAAAGCTCGTCAAAGGACACTCGATGTTTCTCGCGCCCCGAATGATCCCGGTTTTCAACGCCATCTGGGGCATTCCTAGATCGCGTGAGGCAAAAGACCTGTCGGGCAGTGCCAACAAGATCCTGAAAGTATTGCGAGAGGAATGGGAGATGGGTTCGGCCGATCTTCGTACGGGGGCCGAGATAACAACTCGTCCGCGATTTACCAAGGCGATGGATAAGCTGCAAAAAACGATGAAAGTCGTACCGCAGGAAGTGTTATATTCACCGAAATTCACCTACATCTGGACCCTCGCCGAGGCTCGCTTCCCGGAGGAGATGGAAGTCAAGATACTTCGCAACGAAGCCGTCCGAGAACTCGCCCGGGCGTTCCTAAAACTGAACGGAATGACGCTCGTCGGCGATCTGTCGCGCGCTTTTGGCTTCCAGAGATGGGAATCCGGCAAGGCGAATCATGAACTTGTCGATGAGGGATTTGCAGAGCGCCTCGCCACCGGTGTTTACAAACTGGCGGATCTTCCGGTTCTTAATTGATACTCCGGGTTAGTTGGGTCAGAATCAACACTATTTGAAACTCATCGTCATCAATGCGGCGAAGGTCTCGATACCATCCCAAAGATTCTGTAGCCTGATATTCTCGTTCTCAGCGTGCTGGTTGTTGTCGTGGTTTGCGATGGGAACGGAGATCGTCGGTTGGTTGAGAGTTTCGCTGATGATAGACAGCGGCAGGCTCCCGCCGAGCGACGGCATTCGAATAATGGGCTCGGTAGAGGTCTTTTGAACCGCCTCGATAACCGCCAGCGAGATGGGAAGATCCATCTTCGTTCGTTGGGCGTTGTAGCTTCCGGGAACGTGATTGAATCTGGCGATGAGCGGATGCCGTTGTCGTTCCTCGTCGGTCGGATCTTGGGTTGTGACGTAGTAGCCTTGCGATTCGATATGTTTCTTGAGCTTTGCCACCTGTCGAATGTGATCGTTACCTTTAACAAGACGAAGGTCGAGCACGGTGGTCGCGGTTGTCGGAATGATATTGCGTGCCTTCTCGCCAACATCGCCGCTCTTGATCCCGTTAATATTCAGCGACGGCTGATTGATGCGTTCGAGCAGGCTTTTGCCACTGCCTTCGGTGTAGGCAATGCCTAGTTCGCTTCTTAACTGTTCGTCATATCGCGGCGCGTCCGCGATCGCCTTTAACTCGGCGGGCCCGAGCGGTTCGACATCGTCTGCCCAACCTTTGACCGTAATATTGCCTCGATCGTCCTTCATTGAGGCAAGCAATTTGGCGAGCAGTAACGCCGGATTTGGCGACCAATTACCGTAATGGCCACTGTGCAACGGGCGTTTGGCACCATAAACCGTCAGATCGACATTCACATCACCCCGCACTCCAAAAACGACCTGCTTCCGCCCCGATTGATGCACCGGCCCGTCGCAGACGATAAAAGCATCGGCTTTCAATACCTCCTTGTGCTTCTCCAGTATTTCCTTTAGATTTGGCGATCCAGCCTCTTCCTCGCCCTCGAAGAAGAATTTGATATTGACCGTCGGCTTAATGCCCTTCGCGATCAACGCGTCAAAGGCTGTCAGGATAGCGAATACACCGGCCTTGTCATCCGACGCCGAGCGGGCATAGATACGCCATTCGGGATCGAACTTCTCTCCAGCCGATGGAAAAGGAATGATCTTCCCGCCCTTATCAAGCGACGCGGTCCTCAGCACCGGCTCCCACGGCTTACTTCCTGTCCAATCCGCGGCCTCTGTCGGTTGACCATCGTAATGAGCGTAGAAAATGACTGTCTTGGACGCACCGTCCGTGAAGTATTCGCCATAAACGACCGGCGCCACCTTACGATCGGCCGCTTCGAGCAAGCGTGGATTCAATCCTCGCTTTCGCATCTGCGCGACAAGATAGTCTGCATTTCGACGGATGTTTGGCGTGTCGGATGCTATATTTGGGATCGAAAGCAGATCAGTGAAGGCACTTAGAAGTTGATGCTCGTTACCGGTTCGATACTCCCGGACAGCATTTGTAACCGTTGGTTGACCAAAGGTCGATCCACTGATCGCGACCAAGAACAAGAAAAGAAGTACTGACAAAAACCGTTTCATGTTTTCATTGAAGTTAATAAAAAAAGTCCCGCAACTCAAATGCGCTGCGGGACCTATCAACCAATTATTTCCAACAAACGATCGATCAAAGAGCGGGATTTTTCAAAATTTCCGCGAGCGCTTTCATCCGAGCCACGTCAGCCGGACTCTTGGCTTGGCCGGTGTTCTTCTCGAACCATGTGACAAAACTCTTGAGCTTGCTGACATCGTTCTCGCCCAGTTTCGAACCTTCAGCTTTCTCGATCGACTTACGCAATTCAGCAACCTGGTTCGGCATGATTGCTTGCGACCGCTCGAGTTGATCGACATAAGCCTTGGCAACCGTTAGGCTTTTCGGCCATTTATTCATTTCCTGAGTCTGAACATTCATCAAAGCGAATTGTACAGTCTTCGCAGCATCGATCTCGTTCTGCGAGATGAATTTCGTCGGCGTCAACTCAAAGACGTCGAGACCGCGTGCGATCTCAGACGAGTAGATCTTACCGTTGTACCAATAGGCCGACCACGAACCGCCCATAATGAGCATCTTGGCGTCGATCGGCCCGCGGTCGAAATATCCGATCTCGATCGGTTTCGCCGCGTCTGTAAAGTCCATGATCGAGATCCCGCCCTGATACCACGCCTGCACTTTGATGTCGCGTCCCGGAACCGGAATGAGCGAGCCATTGTGGGCGACGCAATTCTCGGCCGCCGACTGAGCGGCAGGTAGCTTGTAATAGTTCGCGAATTTCAGCTTGTTAGCATCTAGGTTAAAGATCGCGTTCGCCCCCCAAACAGTCGGATCAGTTTCGCGGCATCGCGGACCACCGCCCCCGCCCCATTCGTCTGTGTAGATAACCTTCTTTCCATCATTCGAAAACGAAGCGGAATGCCAGTAAGCATAGTTCTTATCGTTGACCGAGTCGATGCGTTTCGGATTCGCCGGGTCTTTGATATCGAGCAGGATGCCGTTGCCCGCACACGCTCCCGCCGCCAGACCGAGCTCAGGATACACCGTGATGTCGTGGCAGTGGTCGGACGCCTCGATGCGTTCCGGTTTCTCATGCGAGCCACCATCGTTCAGCGCGTTAATCTTGGCACCCTCGGCGAAGAGCCTTGGGCTCGCGATGATCTTGGCATCTTTTGGCGAGGCGAGCGGGACCTTTATGATATCTATGCTGAATAGCGACGTTTTTGGATCCTTGTCCGCCGGGGCGTTCGAACACCCGGCGAGCTCGCCATCGGAGCGCACATACGAGGCTCCGGAGTTGTAGAGGTAAACATTCGCTGCGTCCTTCGGGTCCGTCACGAGCGTGTGCGTGTGCGAGCCGCGACAGGTCTGGATCGCCGCGACCTGTTTTGGACTCTTAATGTCCGAGATATCAAAAATTCGTACACCACGGAATCGATCTTTTTCCACCGTGGGAGCCTGGCCCAATTTGCTGAGGTCTGTCGGTATCGGGAAAGCCTGTGTGCCGCAGTCGAGGCGGCCGTTCGCCATCTCGACGGACATGAACAACAGGTTCTTAAAAACCGTCACATCGCCCTGCCCGCCGGGACAGATGAGCGAGGTTATAAGCTTCGTTTTAGCCGGATCGGCAATGTCGTAAATGTTGACGCCGTAGAAATTGCCGACGAAAAGGTGATTTCCCGAGAACGCCAGATCGGAGTTGGCGAGAGCCATCGAGCCGATACTGATCTTTGCTGCGTCTGGAAGCTGCGGAAGATTTGGAAATCCCATCGCCTGCAGAGCTTTTGTCATGTTTGGGCTGTTCGGGTCGATACCAAGCTCGAATGCGTCAGGCTTCCTTAGCAGCATCAGATGCCTGATGCCCATCGACGCCTCGCCCGCGTTATACAGGCCCGCGGTGAGCTTCGAGCGCGGATCGTCAGGGTTTGAGCCTGTCATCCCGGCCGGCAGCGGCTTCGGCTTCTCGAGAGCGAAGGGGTTTTCCTGGGCCGATGCGATTCCGAACATCACGGCACAGAGGGAGAGAACGAACATGTACGTTTTGATCTGTTTCATAATTCTTATACTACGGCTTTTCCGCCAACAAGGTTTGCATTATCTTGATCTCCGCAAGCTGGCCGGTATCGATCTCGGTCGCAAAGTTGAAGATCTCGGCTTCCAGTCCCGCTCCGGGCGTAGCAAATAGGCTCCTGACCATGTCGAGAGCTCCCCGGTGATGCTGTATCATACCCAGCAGGAATAAACGGTCAAAATCCTTTCCCTTAGCCCTACCCAGATCGGCCATTTGGCGAGCACTCAACATTCCCGGCATCTTCATTTCGTCACTCGATGCGTTATGCGCACCGTGCGAGTGCGAACCGCCGGGTTTATTCCCGCTGCTCGGCATCTTCATCTCCGCCGCCTCACTGCGCACCGCAAGCCAACGTCGCATGAACATCATCTCGTCCGCCTGCGACGCACTGATTCGCTCACCCAGCCGTCTGATCTCCGCATTCTGCGTCCGTCCTTCGATCATCGCCGTCATTTCGACGGCCTGCGCATGATGCATTATCATGCCCTGCATAAACTCGATGTCTTTTTGAGAACGCGGCGGCAATGTTGCCTTGGTTGAGGTGTGTAACGTACGAGTCGGCTGGCCAGGAGCACCAGGCTGAACAATGACCGAAGGAGCTTTTAGATCAACTTGCTGAGTAAAAACGGGAAGAGTAAAACCGCACGTGAGAACTGCGCCGAGCCCGGCCGTGAAAGGATAAAACTTAGACATTGAGCGGTCGATCATTCTCCGATTAGATACGGATTACACCAACAAAGGTTGCGGACAAATCAGCTAATACTTCATCAATTCCTGCACCGCTTTCTCGACATCTTCGCTTTGCGGCAGAATGAAATCCTCGAGCTGCGGAGCATAGCCTACGAAGGTATCGGTCGCGCCGACGCGGCGGACCGGGGCGTCAAGGTATTCGAAGAGGTCGTTCGAGATACGAGCGGCGATCTCGGCTCCGTAACCATAAGAGATCGGATCTTCGTGAGCGACGATGACGCGGCTGGTCTTTTTGACGGACTCCGCGATCGCTTCCCAGTCGTATGGGACGAGCGTGCGAAGATCGATAAGTTCGACAGAGATGCCTTGCTGTTCGAGACGCTTAGCGGCTTGATTCGAGCGTTCGACGAGGGCTCCGTAAGTGACAATGGTCACATCTGTGCCTTCGCGAACGGTCTTGGCCTTGCCGAACGGGATCAGAAAATCGTTCGACGGATATTGCGATTTGTTATAGACCTGGCGGTAGAGATGTTTGTGTTCGAGGAACAGAACCGGGTCGTCGCAGCGAATTGCGGTTCGGAGCAAACCATTGGCATCAAGAGCCGTCGATGGGTAAACGATCATCAAACCCGGTGTATGCGAGAACAACGTTGTACCCGATTGCGAGTGGTAAACGGCACCACCTTTCAGATAGCCGCCGACCGGGACGCGCATTACCATCGGGCATTTCGTGTCACCATCCGAACGCCAACGCGTCAGCGCGACTTCGTTACGGATCTGGTGAAAAGCCGGGAAGATGTAATCGAAAAACTGGATCTCGACGACCGGTTTCAAATCGCGGATCGCCATGCCGACCGCGCGGCCGACGATATTTGCCTCAGCAAGCGGCGAATTAAAAACGCGTGCTCCGCCAAATTTTCGCTGCAAATTTGCGGTGACCTTAAATACGCCGCCTTTGCCCTTGACCTGATCGAGATACTCTTCGCGGGAAACGTCAGCGACATCCTGACCAAAGACGACGATGCGCGGGTCTCGCTCCATTTCCTCGTGCATGCAGCGATTGATCAGATCGACCATCGTGCCCGCATTTCCGCTCAGTTCGGCTCCATCCTCAGTGTCGAAAAGCTGGCGGTCGGTCGGATCGATGTCGGGGGAGAATACGTTTCTGAGCGCCGTCGGCCCCTCGGGCTGCGGAGTTTCGATCGCGATGTCCGCTGCCTTATTGACCTCCTCGTCCACTTCTTTCCGGAGAGCCTCGAGGGCTTCGGACGAGGCGATTCCCTCGGTCATCAGGAATTCGGCCCATGTTCGAATCGGATCGTTCGCGGCGTCCGCCTCTAGTTCTTCGGCCGGACGATAGAGTTTTTCGTCGTCCGACAGCGAGTGCGAATATGGCCTGATAACTTTTGCACGGACAAACGCCGGGCCCTTTCGCTCGCGGCAATACGCCACGGCATCTTTGAATACCGCGTACGAGGCCAAAGGGTCGGTACCGTCAACGTTCTGAATGAATAAATTGGGGAATCCTGCAACGAGCTTAGACACATCGCCGCCCGCGGTGCCAACCTCGACAGGTGTCGAGATCGCGTAGCCGTTGTCCTCGACGCAGAAGATGACGGGCAATTTGAGGTTGCACGCGGTGTTGAGTGCCTCCCACCATTCACCCTCGCTCGTGGTGCCGTCGCCGACCGACATATAGACGACCTCGTCGCCCTTGAAGCCGGTGATCTTGTCCTGGAGTTCCTTGACCAGTGTGGCTCGATACGATGCCTCGGCCGCACCAACAGCATGCAGTGCCTGCGTTCCCGTGCACGAAGACTGGGACGGAACATTCAGATCCTTATGTCCCCAGTGCGAAGGCATCTGCCGACCGTGAGAATTAGGATCGACCTCAGCACCGACCGCCGACCACAGCATTTCCTGCGCTGTCATTCCCAGCCCGAGCATCAACGCACGGTCGCGATAATACGGGAAAAACCAGTCGTAACCAGCCTTCAACGACAGAGCCGCTGCGGCCAAGACAGCTTCGTGCCCGGCCCCTGAGATCTGAAAAAATATCTTATTCTGGCCCTTGAGCTGGATCTCTTTGTCATCGACCCGCCGCGACATATACATCGTGCGATAGAGCCCGATCATCGTCTCGGCGTCGAGGCCGTGATAGTTGGAAGTCTTCGGAGACGACGCGCCCGTCTTCTCAGCCGCGTCGGTCTTTGCGGTAGTTTGTGTTTTCGTATCCGGATTAAACCCGTCGGCCTCGGTCGTATTTGCCTTCTCAGCCACGATCACCTTGCCATTTTTCTTTGTCCCAGTCGCCATTTAATAAGTCCCGTTAATACCAATATCACTAATGCGGCAACTTTTTAAGATAGCAAATCGCGCTAATACGGGCAATTTGGAAGATGATCCGGCAAGTGTCTCTAACCGATCCTGTCTTTCCAGATCGTTGGGTTCCGGCTGGTATGAAAAACGGATGCGATGACCAGAGTGTCGCCTTCGAGAGCGAAAATGATAACAAATGGAAATTTGTCGAGAAGGGCTCGGCGGTATAGTGTGTCGTCGATCTTTGGAAAGGAATTCGGCCCACTTGCAATCGCAGCGATCGCTTCCTCGACCGCGTCTCGAAAGCGGGCTCCCAATCCCGACTCTCGCTCCTCATACCAGTCAAAAGAATCGTATGCCTCAGCTTCTGCCTCAGGGCGAAACTCGATCTTAAGTCTCATGCTCTCTTGCGAAGGTTGTCCCGAACAGTTTCCCAAGGGACTGCAGTTTCCGGGTGTTTCCGATGTTCTTCCATTCGTCGGTCGAGCTCGGCTTTCTGGTCGTCGGTCAGAAAGAATTCGCGCGGAACAGGATCGATGCTGTCGTAGATATCGTCTGCAAGCTTCCGTCGCTCGGGAATTGGAAGTCTTAGAGCTTGTTCAAGTAGGATGCTCATACAACGATAGGATAAATCGAAATTGAATGTGGCGCAATCAAAAATTGAGCTAGAAGCCCGTCTCACGCGTCGCTCTCCAGCAAGCATTCTTTCCAAGCAATATCGGTGGAAAAATGTCTAAAATTCCACATCGTGAGTGATTACTGTGTCCTCAGAACCCAACCCTTCGGATCAATCGCATATTTTGTTGCGCCGACACGAATGCTAGCCGTGCCGTCTTTCATTTCAAGCCGCTGTATTTTGCCATCGATCTCAACGTCTATGGGCATCGGAAAAGCCATATTATTGGGCGTTTGCCAACCGATAGTCAGTACCTCCCGGCCCGGGCCGCCCGATGTACTGGCCAAGAGGCTCGGTAATTTTGGCTGGCGCAGGTACATCTCGAATAGCCAGTCGAGCTCCATCCCAGAATCTGCCTCGACAATGGTCAGAAAATCGTCGGTATTTACGAGCCGTCCCTGACGACCGTCGGTAAAGCTTTCCATTTCCTTTGTCGGATACGCCATGTGGCGTAGGGCCTTGAAGAATTTTTGGTCGCCGATCAGGTATCTAAGGGTGTGCAGAAAGTATGCGCCTTTGCCGTAGATGTCGCCGTCGGAGTTGAGGTAATCGGGCTCGGCCATGTAGACCTCATAGGAGTATTTCGCCTCGCGTGGGGCGACGGGCTGTTTGTTTTTGAAGCCCTTCGCACGCACTTTCATAGCGGTGAAATATGCCTCCTTGCCCTTGGTTTCCTCGACCCAAAGCGTGTCGAGAAAAGACTGAAACCCTTCGTGAATCCAGAAATCACGCCAGTCGCTCGCGGTGACAAGGTTAGCCCACCATTCGTGGCCGTACTCGTGAAACATCAGCCAGTCGAATCCGTCCTCTTCGAATCTGAACTTGTTACCATACGCGATCGCGGTCGAGTGCTCCATCCCCAAATGCGGTGTCTCGACGATACCAAGCTTCTGCGAACGAAACGGAAACGGTCCGAGGTGTTTTTCGAAAAACGCATTGTATTTCTTGGTCTCAGAGATCAGCTTCGCGCCTTTGTCAAAATTCTCAGGCAGGATGTAAAACTTGATCGGGATCATTTCGCCAGTGATGCTTTTGACGCTGTCCTCGATCAACTTGTACGGCGCCGCATTGAAGACGAGCGAGTAATTGGCGATCGGGTTGGTCATGTGCCACGAATACGTAGTGTATTTGTCGTTTGGCTTTTTCGTACCGACAAATTTGCCCGGGCCGACGGCAACGAGGCCGTTCGGCACAGAGATATTCATCATCGCGGTGGCGGGTTTGTCCGACGGATGATCCTTGCACGGGAACAATATGTCGGCACCGTCATTCTGCAGAGCGACCGAGATCCAGTCGGCTCCGCTCGGCGTCTTGGTCCACATAAAGCCGCCGACCCACGGCGGATTAGGCGCGACCTTTGGCACCCCGGCGTATCTGATCTGCGTCCTGATCTCGTCGCCGACCTGCTTGGTCATCGGAAACCAGATCCAGATCTCATCGCCCTTCCGCTCGTATTTCAGATCCTTCTTGCCATCGCTTATATTTTCGATCTCGAACGGTGTATCGAGGTCGAGAACGATCACGTTGGTCGGAATGACCGTTTTAGCGATCATTATCGTAAGCCCCGAAATGGACTTGCTCGCCGGCGTCACGTTGAGATTCACCTCGTAAGACGTCACATCAAAAACGGCTTGTTCGAACCGCAAGAGTCCGCCGGTCTCGGTGGGCTTTACGCCAAGCTGTCGTTGGCCAAACGCAGCGGTGCAAAGCACGATGATGAAAAGAAGTGATCTGAGTGCGATTTTCATATTGTTATCTGTCGTCCAAGGTTGTTTTTTCAGATGTTAGCACGGAAAATTAGCAAAGGCCTCGTTGAACTTTGATGCGAATAATCTCAATCATTTCAGTTTCTTTGCTGTCTTTAGTCCCGGCGTTCGCACAATTGCCGACGCCTGCTCTCGAACCGGCAAAGATCAACGCCCGCCCGACGCCCGCACCAACCTTCGCGGCCGAGCCTTTTGACAAGGCAGACGTCAAAACAATGGCGTCGAAATGTGTAAGATTGGAAACGGAAGCGGGCGATATCGAGATGGAGATGTTTCCCGAGATCGCCCCTGAGTCTGTCCGCAATTTTCTCAATCTCGTCACGACAGGAATGTACGACACGACGACCTTTGGCCGTGTCGTTCCTGGGTTTGTTATTCAGGGCGGGAACATCTGGTCACGCGAAGGCGGCGTCACTCAGGCCATCGGCGCTCGTGCCCGCCGCAAACTTCAGGACGAACCCGGCAAAATACTCCACGATCGCGGCATCCTCTCGATGGCCCGCGGTGACGAGCCGAACAGCGCAACGACAAGCTTTTTCATCCTCGTCGGCAACGGCTCGCACCTCGATGGCAAATTCGCCGCGTTTGGTCGAGTTACAAAAGGAATTGAGGTCGCGGATGCGATTAACAAGGCCGCTGTTATAGAAGAGAAGCCGGAAAAACCGGTAAAGCTCAGAAAAGCATCGATAACCGAATGCAGGGCTTTATGACGTAAGCCAAGATGAGACAAAAGATTTTACTTTGCTTGCTCGGAGCTGTGTGTATTCTTCTTTACGACACGTCAACTGCCATTTTCGCGCAATTCTACGGAATCCGATATGATTCGTTTGCACTTGGCTCGTCTTTGATTTGCATAATCTTTGGCTTTTTTGCTGCTCGTAGCAGCGGCTTGCTGCTGGCTGGAATGATCGGGGCATTCATCGGAGCCGTAGAATCGTCCATCGGCTGGTATATTTCGTGGACCATTGGACCCGGAAACCCGGGCACTGAGGCTAGCGTCGGACTAATTGGTGTCGTTGTGATTGTTGTCACCGCTGAAAGCGCGTTTTTTGGCTTGGTGGGCGGTTTCTTGGGTTGGATAGAACGCAGGTATATCAAAAAACTACCCGAGATCTAAGTCCAGCGTCATCCGATACTCATTCGCCATCGACGGGTGGCCGTGGGCCATTGAGACGTCGATGCCTTTCTGGTAGGTTTCGACGGCTTTTTCGCGGTTGCCGCTCTTGAGATAGGCGTTTGCGAGCACGCCATAGGCATTACCTTCGTCGTCTGAGGTCGAAAGATAATTCTCGAGCAGGGCGATCACTTTTGCATGGTCACCGGTCTTCTCATACTCCTTCGCAAGGCCAAACATTACCATCGAATTCGACGGGTCGGAGGCTAACATTTGTTCGAAAACTACGACACGATCTTGCATATTCTTCGGTGTTCCGCTTGTTTAACCTTATCATATGCCATTGAGCCGCGGATCTTTGACCGGTATCCCATCAGAACATGCTTGGCTGAATTGGTGGTGGCAGCGGTACCATCTCCGTCTTGCGGTCGCGAACATTGAATCCGAGACGCTTTGCGTGAAAGTCAAAGAGCTTTGTCGTCACTTCCCACTGCTCGGTCTTGCCCACACTGCGGTCTTTGTAGGTGGCGTGTCGCAGCGATCCGCCGCGTTCGCGTTTTATGGTGTTGATGATCTTGGTGACGCGAGTCGGCGGTAGGCGTTCGTGCATTTTTTCTACAAAATATGCCTCGATTGAGTCAGTATCGAGATGAAGCATCGACATAAATGCTCGCGTCGCACCCGATTCTTTAGCACGTTCAAGCAGGCCGGGAATGTCGGATTCGTTATAGCCGGGGATGACTGGTGCGATACCAATCCCGGTCGTGATGCCTTCGTCCGAGAGCATTTTCATGGCTCGAAACCGTGCCTCCGGGACGGGCGTGTATGGTTCAAAAGGATTCGACTTCTCTTTGGTAAGGAACGGAAGGGAGAAGAAGACCGAGACTTTCTTCAACTTTTTCAGCAGATCGATATCACGCGTCACAAGTGGCGCTTTTGTAATTACACCCACCGGTACTTGAAAATCAACGCACACCTCAAGGCATTGTCGTGTCAGTTCATAGCTCGCTTCAAGCGGAAGATACGGATCGGTCGCAAAAGAAAAATCCAGATGCGGCATCTTGTCGCGAGTCTTTTTCAATTCCTGCCTGAGCAAGGCCGGAGCGTTTGGCTTGACAACGATCTTAGTCTCAAAATCGGTCCCCGCTCCATAACCAAGGTATTCGTGATACTGCCTCGCAAAACAATACGTACAGCCGTGAACGCAACCGCGATAACAATTCACCGTATAACGCCAACCGCCCTCCCAATCCGACGCAAAAGCCTTTGTAATTATCTTCTTGGTCGCAGTCTCCTCAAAGATTTCAAGCTTGGTTGGCGGCGGCTCACCGACGAACTCGGCGGTGTATTTGTTATATGGGTTAGGAGGATTAGTTATCTGTCGCACAAATGCAACGATAATGCATATACGAAGAGAAGGCAACTAGCCACAGAGACCACAGAGATCTCAGAGAAAAACTCAGCGGTCTCTGTGTACTCTGTGGCTACATGTCTTTTTGCATTAACAGATCCGTCTGCGGATCGGAACCGAGTTGGAACGTGTGTCGCCCCACGACCTCGAATCCGTTCTTCTCGTAAAACCGCTGCGCACGCGGATTGTATTCCCAGACGCCGAGCCACATTACGTCGTGGTCATGCCGCTTCGCTCGTTCGAAGCACGCATCCATCAGGTTCTGCCCGACGCCTTTACCGATAAATTCTTGATGAGAATAGAGGCGTGAGAGCTCAACCGGTCGTGTGGCGGTTACGCCTTCCTCGATGCTGCCGACGATCAACTTTGCATAACCGGCAGGCTTGCCGTCGATCTCGGCAACGAGAAAGATCGAACTTGGCTCTGCTAATTCAGCCGCGATCTGCTCCTGATTGAAGGCCTGACGCATGTAATGATTGAGATCGTCAGGTGCGTTTTTGGGATGATGGGCGAAGGCGTCCCAGAAGGTGGTGTAGGACAGATCGGTCAGCAGCTTGGCGTCGTCGATAGTAGCTTGGCGAATGGATATCACGGTGATTCGTTTGTCGAGAACACCGCGATTCTAGCACCGGAAGACCAGTTTGCGAAAGCAAAAGTCGGGTTTATTTCGAACGAGCGATCATCAGCTTTCGACGTGCCTGCACGACGAGGCCGGGGCGTTTGGATGTGACATCGATCTTTCGCTCGGCAATGCCGCGTGTTTCGACCACGGGTATTTTTGGCGTGTAAGTGACGACGTAGCTCGCGTCGATCATCTTAGCCACGAGCGCAGATTTATCCAGCATCTCGTCGATCGTAGCAGGTAGGATAAATGAGCCATTGCTTTCTTCTGCAAGCTTGTCGAGCTGAGCCTGGCTGACTTCCAGCTCGGCCTTTCTCGCCTTCATTTTCTTGATGAAGGTGCGGTCGAGGCTGATCGTAGGGCCGATCTTCGGTGCCTTTTTAATGTCGCGGGCACCATTTGGCAGCGTGTCGGCGATCTCATCGGGCATCGATTTGGGCGGAGGAGTTTGTGAAATGCCTTTGGTGCGGGGCTCGATGTCAGCGGCCTCCATCTCGGTGTAACTCAGCACGTGGACGCTGATATCCGTTGCGAGCAGCCGCTGGATCGCATCAAATTTTGCGGATGAACGTCCCTGACTGTCGGTGCCGTCGGTGATCAGGACGAGATGCTTGTTCTCAATCGGATTCTTGAGCAAAAATTCAGTCGCTAGCGTAATAGCATCCACAAAAACCGACCGGCGACCGAAAATAGTTCGCTTGATCGCCGCTAATGCCTGTGCCTTGTCCGTGGTCCATTCGCCGATGATCTCGGCCTTGTCAGCGTAGGACATTACCGCTATCGAGTCGTCCGGCCGCAAGGCCTCGACCACGCCGCGAGCGACCTTTCGAGTCTGATCAAGCGATTTGACCGCCCGCATCTCGCCACCCGTATCGAGCACTATCAAAACATTCGCCGGCAAACGCCTCACGCTCGTGGGCTGGTGCAGCACGTTGTTTTCGCTAATAACCAGATCACTATCCGTCACATCCCGAAAAAACTTGCCGTCTTCGTCAAAAGCCAACACATTCAGCTTGATCTCTTCGGTACTAACCCGCAAAACCTCATCCACCGGCGTCGGCGTAGGAGTAGCCGTCACCCGACCGCTCTGCGCCTGAGATCCGATCGCGAAAAGCAGAACCAACGATGCGGCTGCAAGAACAGATCTTCGTCCGTATACAAACGTTCTCATTGAAAACTATGATGCAGGGAAAGAGGGAAAATATGTATCGAGCGAAAACAGGTCATCGACGCGATCAGGTCAGCTTGATCGCCTCGCGTCCTCTAAAGTCTGGAGTGTCGATCTTGTTCCGCCTTGGTCAGCCGGAGGAATCGGGCGGCGTTGTTATAGAAAATATCCCGCTTTTGCTTCGCCGTCAGGAATGGTGCCGCTTCGATCGACCTGATTGCCGGCTCGATCAGCCCCGGCCAGATCATTTGGTCGGAGCCGAACATGACGCGGTCTGAGTAGCCAGCATCCACTATTGCTTTGAGAAAGCGATAGAATCCGGCCCGAGGTTCGACGTTGTTGAGCATACTGAGCTCAATATAGACTTGAGGATGCGTGAACAGGACCGCGAGCAAATCGTCGAGAAAAGGAAAACTGGCGTGCATTATATATACTCGCAGTTTCGGGTACTTAACAAGAGTCTCCTCGAGGGTAAGGGCACTTTGTAGCCGAGCACGGTACTTCGGATTACCCAAATAAGGTTCCCCGGGGCCGCCCGGGCCTAAATGGATGCCCACAGGGATATCCAACTCTTCGGCGAGCGACCAATAGGGGTCCATTCGTAGGTCATCGGGCGAGATGCCGCCATATTGATTAGTGATCTCGGCAAAAACTTTTAATTTGCCGGCTGCGTGAAGCGATCTGATCTCGGCCGGAGATAACGGTTTGAAAGTCCCCGGCTTTTGCGCTGACGATGCGGTTCCCGTCGCTCTATCGAGCCGAAAGTCTAATCCGGGAATGAACCTGTCAGGTGCGGCGGCAACCCATTTCCCGACTAGTTCAGGATCATATCCACCGAGCACGCCGACCATCCGAAAGCGTTTCATTACGGCTAGCGTGTCCTTAAGCACACCTTCGTCAGTAGCCGGTGACATCAGCAATTTGCACGTCGGAGGACCCGATCCGAGCGAATCGCCAAACGTCTTGGTCTGATCCCAGGCCCCCATGCTCCACACCTCCGCACACATCGGCTGCGGAGGAGGCCCGTAATGCCCCGCCGTTCTCGCGTGCATGTGCATGTCGATTATCGGTAAACGGGGCTGTCCGACAACAGAACCATAAACCGCAGTAAGCGTCGTGAGGAGGAGAAATAAACGAATCATATGTTGGTGTTACGCTGCGCTAAATGGGCCGCTGGCGTCTTCTTTATACCAGATGACCCTGACGCGGTGGCTTCAGTATTCATATGGCTCAATGTAGGCTATCTTGTCATCGGTATCGTACACGGCCGAGACATATCTTGTTTCGTCTTCAGCTGCCAGCTTAAAGAAACAAATCCTATTTGTCCGGGCACCGTCACTTCGTGCCGCGGAACCGGGAATCGGCGAACAGTTGACGAACGAAAGAGCTTTCATACCCTTGATCAGCTGACTCCAGTCGTCTGGCTCATAGGCTCTGTACGGGAAATTGGCACTTAGCCCTTCCAATTTCAATAAACCTTCGGCCAGCCGGACTAGATTGTTTTTTAGTTTCACGGTACGGCCAGGATCAGTATCGGGCTTAACCGTCATGGACGCGACCGAACGAAATTGGGTCTCATAGAAACCTGCGACAATATGTCCGGTCTCATTTGCCCCGACGCGAAAGCGGTTGGCAAGAATGATGACGGTAAGGCCGTCATCAAGATAACGATTTATCGTCGAGTTAAACCCTGTTCGGAAAGCTCCGCCATGTGTCGCAGCCGCGCGGCCTCTAATAGGATTGAGCCACCAGCCCAATCCAGAAAGCGTAGTCGAGCCATCATTTACGCGAGCCACTGCAAACATAGCGTCGAGACTGCTCCGTTTCAACAGACGGGTGTCATTCATCGCAGCGTCCCATTTCACTAGATCAAGGGCCGTAGTGCGGATGCCGACATCAGCGCGCGCGTGGGCGGCGGGCGAGATGCGCACACCATTCATCAGTTTTGCATCTCGGTAAATATAACCCGACGCGCGATCAGGCA
The DNA here is from genome assembly GCA_031408595.1 of Acidobacteriota bacterium. GTDB lineage: Bacteria > Acidobacteriota > Blastocatellia > Pyrinomonadales > Pyrinomonadaceae > OLB17. The sequence continues at coordinate 16,297 of JANNWQ010000017.1, forward strand.
CGATTCTCAACGCGTCGTTCACATGTGTCGACGCCATGCCGAGGCGGTCGAAGATCCGCTCCTGCATAAACTGCGCGTAGGATTTCCCCGAGATCTTTTCGATTATCATCCCGGCCAGAAAAGGGCCGCAGCTGTAACCGTATCGCTCACCTGTCTTGAATCTTAGCGGCTCACTCTTGAGAGATGCTAAGAATGCGTCGTTCGAGTTTTGTGTCAGAAAGAAGTTGTTATCCGCGTCCCAGTCGTCTTTTAATCCCGAAGTATGATTCAGCAACTGGTTGACCCTGATATCCCGCCAGGTCTCAGGCAGATTGTCGAAATACTTGGTTATACGGTCGTCAAGAGAGATCTTGCCGTCTTCAGCCAGTAGCAAAAGTGCGGCGGCCGTGAACTGTTTTGTCATCGAGGCGATCTCAAATGAAGTTCGTTCATTAACCGGAACAGCCAGCTCCACGTTTGCCAGACCGTAGTTGCTCGACTTTATGATCTTCTTATCCTTGATGACAACTAAAGAAACGCCGGGAATGTTTCGCCTCGTCATCCAGTCGCGTATATAGGCATCCACCTCATTCGACTGCCCGGAAATTTCCCTGAACAGGCAAAGTGAGATGCTTAGGAGAAGAATAAAACCTATTTTCCGGTCAAACCTCATTGACATGCCAGTCTGTGAAGGCATCACTCAGCAGCCCTCTACGGTTGTGGAACTTTTCTACTTCTTCTTTTGCAGCCACCAGGGCCGGTCATAATTCACTTCATTCGGCGGCACGGTCATCGACTGCTCGCATTTAAAATAGCACCAGAATGCTTCACGAAGTTTTAGCTCGAAGATCTGGAAAGTTTTCATCTGTTCCTGTTCTTCTAAAAACTTTGCGTAGGCACCGATGGGTTCATATGGGTTCGCCTGTTGAAAGATCACGGTACCGCCATATTGTTGGTAGAGGGCCTTGCTAACTTTTCATTGAATTACGGCGGCCTCGGCGAGTGTCTTAGTTGCACCACGCGCGACTCGCTTGTTAAAGACTGCCCGGCTCATGGCGTTGATCTCGCCGGTTGTAGCAGTGATCCTATGAGCTTTAGCGTACTCCGCTAATAAGGGATTCAATATCGTAGAGGCCAAAGCCTCGCCTTGGTACTCGACAAGCCATTTTTCGTGTTCAGTACTGTTTTGTTTTAGCTTAGCATCTGTCTTCTCTTGGCTTCCCGGCTCAATTTGAACGCGGAAAATATCTTTTTTGAGAACTTTCGCCACTGGCTGCGACTTGCCGGTCTGGGCACCTATGATACTAACTCCCGCCATGACAAAAATTATGACGAAAACGTGAATGATCAATCTATTTTTACTTTTCATTTCAAGCTGTAGATCAGAATCAACGAGGCGAAATTATACATCGCACGCAGCGAGTTGCTAGTCCGCAAACGCTACGCTCAACTGCCTCAGCGGCATCGATTTTTTGACGTCAATATCTTTAACGCCTACGCGCGTGATGTAATTGTAAAGGATATCCCGTTGCTGCGAGACGTATCCGGCTTCGCGGATCTGGTAACGCAGGTCGCGTTCGTTCGCTTCGTTGTGGGCTCCGGCGGCGGAGACTACATTTTCTTCGATCATGATGGAGCCCATGTCGTCGGCGCCGAATCTCAATGCGGTTTGGCCGAGTTTTATGCCTTGGGTCAGCCAAGACGCCTGGATATGCTGGATGTTATCGAGGTATAGGCGCGAGACAGCTAGCATCTGGAGGTAGTCGATGCCGGTTGGTTCCTCGGTGATCTTGCGGCCCAAAGCGGTGTTTTCGCGTTGGAATGTCCACGGGATGAAGGCAGTGAATTCGCCGTAATTTGGATCGACGGCCTTATTTGCGAGTGCTTCGTCCTGCACCTGTCGGATGCGTTCGAGATGCCGGACGCGGTGTTCTATTTTGTCGCCAATGCCGAACATCATCGTCGCGGTCGAAATCAGACCGACTTTGTGAACAGCACGCATCACGTCTAGCCATTCTTGTGTATTACATTTGGTCGAGACTCTCGCACGAACTTCATCATCCAGTATCTCCCCGCCGCCGCCGGGCATGGAGTTTAAACCCGAATCTTTTAGGCGCTGCATGATGGTCTCGTAATCGAGCTTTGAGATCAGCGAAATGTTGTGGATCTCCGGCGGTGAGAAGCAGTGGAGCTGGAATTTGGGATATTTTGCGTGGAGTGTCGACAATAAATTCTCGTACCACTCGATATTAAAATCAGGATGCAGACCGCCCTGCATTAGGACGCCGGTGCCGCCGAGGGCGATGGTTTCGTCGATACGACTGCAAATTTCCTCGATCGAGTGCACGTAGGTATCAGGCTTTCCTGGGCGGCGATAAAACGCGCAGAAGGTGCAGACGACGTTGCAAACGTTGGTGTAATTGATGTTGCGGTCGATAATGTATGTGACGACATCACTGGGATTTTTGCGTTGGCGGATCTCGTCCGCGGCTAGGCCGATCCGGACGAAATCGCGTGATTCGAGCAGTTTTGTCGCGTCGTCCGAAGTTAACCTCTCACCCGCGAGTGCCTTGTCGAGAATTGGTTGGATCATGGTTTGCACTTAATTCTCATTCTAACAAACCGCCGTAAGAAGTCACCACAGAGAACGCAGAGGGCACCGAGGCAAGCAAAGGATTAACGAAACTCCGTGATCTTCTCTGTGTTCTCCGTGTCCTCTGTGGTGAAATATATTTATGGCCAATAGCGTAAAGTTCAAGACAGCACTCGTTAGATCAACGACTGGTTCGGGCTGGCATTTTTTGCTGATCGAAAAAGAAACGGTCGCGAAATTTAAGTTTGAAGATAATTACAAACGCGTCATCTGCAGCATGAATGGCGACGAAGGTTTTCAGTGCGCTCTGCTGCCGTGGGGCGAATTGTTCTATATCATCGTAAACAAGAAAAAGCGTGACGCGATCGGCATCGTCGAGGGCGCTATCGTTGATGTCGAGCTCGTAAACGACGACAGCAAATACGGCCTGCCGATGCCGGAGGAGCTCGAAGAGATTCTCAAACAAGATCCGGACGGCGACCGTTTCTTTCACGATCTGACCAAAGGGAAACAGCGGTCAATGCTCTACTACCTCGGCAACATCAAGGACATCGACAAACGTATCCACGCTGGCCTGATATTCATCGACCACCTAAAGGAAAACGACGGCAAGATCGTAAACGCCGCCTTGATGGAAGAACTGAAACGCCCGATGCTGGATTTTTAGATCACGCGAATTGCAGTATGCGATCGGATGGAATGAGGCCGTGTTTTGCGGCGAGTTCGAAATAGAGTTCCATTCCGCGTTGCATCGACTCGTCGATCGAATACGAGATGTTTTCCGAGAGATACTGTTTCATTTCATCATGCTTTAGTGTGATCTCAGCGGCATAGTTGGCGGCAATCTCGTCAAGATGAGCGATCCCTTCGTCGCGGGCGGTTGCGAAGTCGATGCTGCAAATATCGTTTCGCGTCATCCACATTGCAAAAACAAAGCCCAGGCCGGTGTGTGCGTACCAGAGATCGGCGAGATCATAGACGCGAAACCCAGTCGCTACCGCTCCCGGTTCTGACAAGACTAGAGCCGGATCGCCGATGAGTAAGGCGGCGTCACACAATTCGAGCATCTTTTCGATGTTAGGCGGCATATCGATCCACGTGGGTTCGAACCCAAGAAACTCGCGGAAGATGATTTTTGTCAGAACGGCCGATGTTTTAGACGAGAGGTCGAGCGCGACGCTTTTCACATCGGCAAGGTCAAGACCATTAGTCGCGAGGCAAACGCTGCGAACACGATTCTTTGCTCCGACACAAACATCTGGTATTAACCGAACACCTTCGAGCATCTGATATGCGATCACGGGAACGAGTGCAGCATCGACGCGCTTCTGGGCCAGCAATTCTGCCGAGCGAGCCGGAGCATTGTCGAGTATAAGCTCGACCTTGCCGTGATTTTGGCCGTAGAGAAATGACCACACGAGCGGTGCGGTATTTGAGTAACTCGAGGCGGAAATACGAGGCGGATTCATCTAGGAAAGTTTCACGCAAAGCCGCTAAGAACGCAAAGGAAGAAATTCACCACAGAGACACAGAGATCACAGAGGAAGACACATCATAGCTGTCGATGAACCTATGGTCGAACAACTCGCTACTCTATTTCTCCGTGTTCTCTGTGTCTCTGTGGTGAATTCCTTTCAAGTCGATTATTCTAATCCCGTGAAAATCTACGATATTACCGTACCGATAAGTGGCGAGACGCCGATCTACAAGGGCGATCCGGGCGTTGAGATCTCGTCTTTCAAATCGATCAGCGAAGGCTCGACAGCCAATGTTTCGCAAATCTCGATGGGTATGCACACCGCGACGCATGTTGATGCGCCGAACCATTTTATCGACGGTGCAAAGCGTGTCCATGAGCTAGATCCCGAAAAATTGGTCGGCCCGTGTAAAGTGATCGAGGTTCTGACCGATGTAGTCGCGATCGAGCCGGAGCATGTCGGCGAACTTGGCGGAGCTTGTCGCGTGCTGTTCAAAACTCGTAACTCCCAATTTTGGGCAACGCCCGAAGATGGATTTCGCACCGATTTCACTTACATTACTCCTGCAACTGCGAAATTGCTTGCAGACAATAACGTCGTTCTCGTCGGCATCGACTATCTCTCGATCGAAAAAAGCGGCTCGCCGGGACATCCGGTTCATGTCACTTTGCTCGAGAAAGAGATCGTAATTCTCGAAGGCATCGACCTGCGCGAAGTTCCGCCGGGAGATTACGGCTTGATCTGTATGCCACTCAAATACATCGGCGGCAGCGGCGACGGAGCACCGGCGAGGACGATGCTTGTCAGAACCGGGAGCGGTAGCGACGAGGTTTTTGATCTATGAGCATCGTAAACGACCCCTTATACCGTGAACGCGTCTATTCGATCGTCCGACAGATACCGGTCGGCCGAGTGATGACGTATGGCCAGCTCGCGATCGTTCTTGGTAAAGGCTACACGGCCAGAACCGTGGGCTACGTCATGCACGGTGCCGACGAAGGAGTGCCTTGGCAGCGGGTTATCAATTCGCAAGGTAAATGCTCGACCGGACGGCTGACGATACCGATAAACTTGCAGCAGGAATTGCTCGAAACTGAGGGCGTTGTTTTTAGCTCAGGCGGAAAGTGCGATCTCGGAAGGTTTCGGTGGTTTCCTGAAGGTTTTGAGTCGGAAGAGGTCGATCAGATCAAGCTGTTTGGGTGAACCTCGTGATCTCGCCACCAAATGTTCAACCACCCGCTACCGCAGGTGGTTCTGACTAGCGTCCCCATTTCAGCTTATCTCTCAAAACATCAAAATAATTGCGATTCGCGGGCTGAACGAGGTTGAACGTTGTCGCACTTTTGCGTATCAGGACGCGGTCGCCGGCTCGCATGGGGTAGCCGGTTTGGCCGTCGAGGCTTAGGACGACGCCTTCGTTCTCGTTGTCGAGAGTGAGCGAGATCGCGGCGTGGTCGGGCACGACGATCGGGCGGTTTGTGAGTGTGAAAGGGCAGATCGGTGTGAGAACGACGGCGTTCATCGAGGGATAAACGATCGGGCCGCCAGCTGACAGATTATAGGCGGTCGACCCTGTGGGCGTGGACACTATCAATCCGTCTGCTCGATAAGAGTTTACGAACAACTCGTTGAGTCTGACATCGATCTCAATAATGCGGGCCAATGCGGCTTTGTTGATGACTACGTCATTGAGCACGCGGCCGACGGCGAGTTTTTGATCTTCGCGCCAATGCTCGGCGTCTAGCATTACGCGGCGGTCGACCTCGTAGTTTCCGGCGAGGATCGCATCGATCGCCGTAAACATCTCTTCGATACGAAAGTCCGTCAGATAACCCAGACTGCCGTAATTGATACCAAGCACGAGCACATCCTTGTCCCCAACCAGCCGCGCTGTCGAGATCATCGTCCCGTCGCCGCCGAGCACGACGACGAGGTCAACATCGAGTGTTTGGCGATTGACGGGCCGCACGTCACCAGCCGAAATAGGGTCGCGCACCTCCGCGATCCCGCGTCCTGTGAGCCATGCCGAAAGCTCTACCGCAGTAGCGCGCGCCTCGGCGTGATCCGGTTTGACCACGATACCGACCGATCTGATATGGCTGCTTTGCATAGGCCGATGGCGAACAATTGCTTAATCATCAAATAATCAGCGGCAAACTGCAAGCCCGATAAAGCGCCAAACGCGCCTATTTACGGATGTTTAGCATTGGATTTCGCAGATCTTTTTGTTAAGATTACGGTTTGTCTCTGATGACATTCTGGTTCGTATTCTGACGTAAAAAGGTATTTGTCGATGCTAAAGTTTTTCACTCGTCTTGAGAAGACACGTAATTTCGTCCTCTTGCTTTTCGCCATCTTGATGGTAGGCAGTCTCGTTTTTTTCTACACGCCGTCGAGCAACACGACACTCGCAAATCTCGCGCAGAGCGAAGAAGCGGTCGCTTCGGTCTCGGGTAACAAGATCACTGTCGGTGAGCTCGTGCGGCAAAAAGAGAATATGTCGCGGTTCAGCCAGAGCCAGTCATTCCCGACCAAGATGATGCTGGATGGCCTTATCGGTAGCCGCATTTCTAGGATCGAAGCAGAACGCATGGGCCTGACAGCAAGCGATGGCGAGGTAGCGTCCAAGATCCGCGAGACCAATAAGCCGACGGACGGCAAGCCTTTCGATCAGGCGATCTACGAGACGAACGTGATCGAAAGTTTTGGCAGCATCTCGACCTACGAGCAGAGTGTTCGCGATGATATTAGCTCGCAGAAGCTGAATGCGTTTCTAACATCGGGCATCACCGTCTCGGAGCAGGAAGTGCTAGAGGACTTTCAGCGTCGAAATGCAAAATTTGACGTGAATTACGTTTCGGTAAACAGCGCAGAGCTTGCCAAGAAGATCACTCCGACTGACGCTGAGCTTCGCGATTATTTTGAAAAGAACAAGCAGAGCTATTTTATTAGCGTAGCTCAGAAAAAGATCAAGTACGTTTTTATCAACACGTCAAAGATCGGCGAGAAAATGAGCATCCCGGAGGCGGACATCAAGACCGAGTGGGAAGCTCTGGCCCCGGACAAGAAGATTGCCGGCGTACTAGGCCAAGAGATCGTTATCCGCATCGCTAAGCCGGAGCTCGATAGCATTGCGCAAACCAAAGCCGCTGAGATCGTCACACAGCTGAGAAAGGACGGACCAACCGTCGGTGAGGACGCATTTGCGACGGCCGCAAAAGGCCAGTCGGAAAACCCTGCAACTGCACGAAACGGCGGCAAGCTCGTCGGCCCGGTCAAAGAAAATCCGAACAAGTCTGACGATCCATACCAGCGTCTTTTGAAAATGAGGCCGGGCGAGATCAGCGAGCCTATCAGCTATCAGGGGCGCTATTTTGTTCTTCGTCGCGGCGAAGATGTAGCTAAGACCTTTGAAACTGCAAAGAAAGAGATCGAGGTCAGCCTGCGTAATCGTCGTGCCTATGCGGTTGCGGCGGAATTGGCCCAGAAGGTCATCGATTCGCTCAAGCAAACCAAAGATCCGGTCAAGACCGCTCAGGAATTTGCTGCTCAGGCAAATATGAGTGCCGCCGACATGGTTAAGGAAACGGCATTCGTAAAGCCCGGCGATGATGTACCGAATATCGGTGTTTCGCCACAGTTTGAGGAGGGTATTGCAACGCTTGCTAATGTCGGCGATGTCGGTGAAAAAACGCCGATACAAAATGGTTTTGCCGCTCCGATCTTGGCTGACAAAAAAGATCCGCGTGACGCCGAGTTTGACGAGGTCAAGGCCCAGCTCGTGGATGTAGTAAAGCTCGAAAAGGCTCGTGCCGAGGTTGAGCAAATTGCCAAGGACATCGCGTCAGGCGCAGCAAATGCGGGCGCTCTTGCTGGTGCTGCGACAGGCAAAGGCCTTGAATCGAAAAATAAGAAAGATTTCGTCCTTGGTTCACCTCTCGGTGACGGCCCGACCGCGGGTACTAGCGAAGAACTCGAAGATGCGATATACGCTCTCAAATCGGGTGAAGTCACCAAGGCGCCGTTGAAGGTTGGTGATAACTGGTACATCGTTGGTGTCAACAAACGCGAAGATGCCGACAACGCTGAGTTTACAAAGCAGCGAAGCGGTCTCATGGAATCGATGCTTCAGCGAAAGCGTTCTAGCGTCTTTGCCGATTACATTACGTCCACCAAGCTCCGTATGGAAAAAGACGGTTCGATCAAAGTTTATAAAGAAGCCCTTGAAAAGGTCGATGCTCCGATCGCGGGAATGCCGACAGACGCGGGCAACTGATAACTAAAAGGTAAAAGTAAATAGTGAAAGGTAAGAGTTGCGACATCGTTTCTCTTACCTTTTCACTTTTAGTTTTTAGTTGTTAGTTCTGATTTACCACCATCCCAGTAGCTTCCACCAACCCAGACCAAATGTTGACCAGATAATGATGTTTAGGATCGAGGCGATCAGGCCGACGGTCCACCAACGTTTCTGAGTGACATAGCCGAGACCAAAATAGACTGGCGCGGGTGTCGTACCGTAATGCGTTAGTCCCGCACTCAGGTTGGCAAAATAGGTTAGAACCAGGACAGTTAGCCCGGCTGGCGCGCCGACGGCGACCGTTACGGCGAGAAATGGAATGAACATCGCAGTAACGTGGGCCGTGATCGACGCAAATGCATAGTGTGCGTAGAAGAAAACGAGTGCGAGTACGAGTAGGGCGATAGGCCAGCTCATGCCTGTCGTCACTGAGGCAACTGTTCCTGCAAAGAGCTTTGGGATCGTTGTCTCACCAAGCGCAGTAGCCATCATTACGAGGCCGCCATACCAAATGAAAACCTCCCAGGCGTGTGTTTCGTCGATCAGATCGCGCCACGACAGCACTCCCGTAACAAGCAACGAGGATATCCCTAACAGTGCGATTACTGTCGAATCGATACCGTGTAGCTTCGCCGTTATCCATAGAATGACCACAACCAGAAACACGACCAACAAGATCTGTTCGTGCCGGTCAAACGGGCCGAGTTTTTTTAGTTCCTCATGCGCGAATTTAACTGCGTTCGGTGTTTCCTTGATCTCGGGCGGGAAAAACCAGTAAATCATTAGCGGGATAACGGTCAGAGAGATCAGGGACGGAACGATCGCCGAGATGAACCAGATCGAGTAGTTTAGATCTACCCCGGCATGCTGCGAGGCGAATCCGGCAATGATAACGTTCGACGCCTGCCCCGTCAGAAACGTCGCACATAGTATCACCTCGCACTGATAAAGCATCGTCATCAGAAACGTGCCCAAACGCCCCTCGGTACCATCCTCCGGACGTGAATCGTAAGTTTCTGTTGCACTGCGTGCGATCGGCAGAATTATGCCGCCGGAACGAGCACCAGTTGACGGAATAAATGAGGCAAGAATGAAATCGGTAAAAACAAGTGCGTAACCGAGCCCTAAAGTCTTGCGGCCTATCAACCTTACAAATATCAAAGCGATTCGTTGGCCGAGCCCGGTCTTTATCATCGCCCGCGAGATAAAAAAGGCTGCCAGTACTAGCCAAACAAATTTGTCGGCGTAACCACTTAGTGCCTTCTCGATCGGCAATGCTCGGAAAAGTGCGAGAGCAACCACACCCAGCAACACCATCGCACTTCCGGTCAGCGGTTGAACGATCGATCCGACGATCGTCGCTATAAAGATCGCCAGCAGCGTCCACGCTTCACGCGGTACGCCCTCGGGCGGCGGGATCAACGCGATCCCAAAGCCACAGCCCAAGACGATTAGCCATTTGACTATTTTATTTTGCATATAGAAAAGCCACAGAGTTCACAGAGTTTCTCCCTGTGATCTCTGTGGCAATATCAGACTCGACCAGACTATTTAGTGTGTAACTCTGCGTAATGGACAAAGAACCAGTATGTGATTCCTATCCAGATCGCAAGGTTGATGAGCGTCGCCGCCAGGCCAATATTTCTAGTGGTCGAGCTACGCGCCGCATTGCGGTCGCCCTTACCGTACATCAACACGATCACGAGTATGCCGGTCACGCCCCAGGCAAACAACCTAACCGCCATCTCGATCCACACCAGATGTGAGACCTGCCATACGGTCAATGCCATTGCCAGCACGATAGCGATCGCAGCGGCGATAGGCGGTTTGTAGTTTGCTTCAGTTTCGTCACCTCCGCGATCCTGGTCTATTCCGATCTTGCTGTGGTTATAGCTGTATGCGAAGTAGATCACTAGTCCGATCGACATCCATACGATAAGCCGGATCCACGTATCGAGCGGAAGGCTGTTCATCAGATAGGCTGCCGACAGGACGGTAGCCATCGGGATAAACGGTGAAAGCGGGACCTTGAAGGGCCGATGCAAGGCTGGATTCGATGACCGCAGAATAATGATGCCGACGCCAACGATCACGAACGCAAAGAGCGTTCCGATACTAACCAGCTCGCCAAGCAAACTGATCGGCACAAAACCGGCCAGAATAGCCACGATCACGCCTGTGATCGCTGTGGTAATATGCGGTGTCTGGAATTTTGGATGGATCTTCGCGGCCCATGCAGGCAGCAGACCATCTTTGGACATCGAGTAGAACACACGCGGCTGGCCCATCGTCATAACCACCATTGTCGAGCTCAGGCCAAGAACGGCACCGACCTTAATGATCGTGGGGAAAGCGAAAAGGATGGTTCCCATTGTTGTTCCCTGAGCCTGTTGAAGAGCTGCGTCAATAGCGACTGCGATCGGTGCGGCGGCGTTTGTCAACAGCTTGTAATCGACCAGACCGACCATGATACCGGCTACCAAAATATAGAGCACCGTACAGATCGCGAGTGAGCCAAGAATGCCGATAGGCATGTCCCGTTGCGGGTTCTTTGCTTCTTGGGCTGCAGTCGAAACAGCGTCAAAGCCGATGTAGGCAAAGAAAATAACGGCGGCACCGGTCACCACACCGCTAAAGCCAAAGGGCATAAACTCTGCACATCCAGGAGCTCCGACCGTGCAACCGATACCGATGTTATCCGGATTCACGTAGCCGATACCGGCAACGATAAACAGAACAACGACGACGACTTTAATGACCACGATCACTGAGTTAAAGCTCGCGGATTCCTTGATACCCCGGATCAGCAACAGTGTTACGGCTACTGCGATGAGTGCGGCCGGCAGGTTGAAAACGCCGGTCGCGACCACGTTGCCCGCAGCGTCTTTTAACACCGTCCCGGGCGGAGCACTGAGAGCAAGCGGAAAGTTTATTCCCAACGTGTCCCTAAATAGACTGACCACATAGCCCGACCAACCCACGGCGACGGTTGCCGCACCGAAGGCGTATTCGAGGATCAGATCCCAACCAATGATCCAGGCGATGAATTCGCCGAGAGTTCCGTAACCGTAAGCGTAAGCCGATCCGGAGATAGGTACGCTGGCCGCAAACTCGGAATAGCAGAGAGCAGCAAAAGCACTCACGATACCGGCAATTACCATCGAGATGATAACGGCAGGGCCCGCGTGCTTTCCGGCAGCCTGTCCGGTAAGAACGAAAATTCCGGTTCCAATGATCGCCCCAACACCTAGCATCGTAAGATCCACGGAACTTAGCGATTTCTTAAATGTGTGTTCGCCCGTCTCCTGAGCCTCGGCGATGATCTTGGAAATTGGTTTAGTCGCGAAAAGTGACATGAAAACCTCCTAGAGTTGAAATAACAGATAATGCTTAAGCTGCCGCCTTAGCGGACAAGCTCTTCCAAATAAAGTAAACCGGCACACCGGTAAGAACAATTACCAGCCCGGGCCAGGTCGCGGTTGTTTGATAGACAAACAATACGACCAAGATGATCGAGGCTCCAATAATGTATAGAGCCGGAATTATCGGGTATCCAAATGCTTTATACGGACGCTCGGCGTCCGGTTGTTTCACCCTGAGCACAAAAACCGCTACGATCGCCAGAATGTAGAAGATAAGTGCGGCTGAGATCACGTAGGTGAGCAGGTCGCCGTATAGATTACCGTAGGCTACCTTGCCATCCGCAGCCTGATTCACCGTGCGAGGCAAAACGTATAGCACCGACAAGATGCCCTGGATAACAATCGCCCACGCCGGGACGTGAAACTTGTTAAGCTCGCCCGCCGCCTTGAAGAAAAGTCCGTCTTTGGCCATCGCGTAATAGGCACGCGCTCCCGCAATGATCAGACCGTTGTTGCAGCCAAAGGTCGAGATCATAATGGCGACCGCCATTATCACCGCTCCGGCTCCCGGAAAGATGACATCTGCCGTTGCCGAACCGACCCTATCACTCGGTATCTTTTGTATGTCTTCGAATCGAAGCGTAACGAGATAGGCAATATTTGCGAGCAGGTACAGAGTTATGACGCCGCCCGTTCCGAGCAGGAGCGAGAGCGGCAGATTGCGTTTAGGGTTCTGTACCTCGCCAGCGGTAAATGTTACGTTGTGCCACGCGTCGGCCGAAAAGAGCGAATTGGTTTGCGCTACACAGATAGCTATAAGCATTCCCATGCCGGTTAGTAGCGACACCATCGTTGCTGAGGTGTCATTTGCCGGAGTTGCACCTACATTTTGAATACTTCCGCGAATGGTCCAGAGGTCGCCGAAATTAGCGGCTGCGATCTCTGGATACCAGACGAGCCCAACGATTATCCCTAGAACAATTAGTGCGATGAGCGAGCCGGTCTTGGCAAACGTAAAGCTATTTTGAATGAGCTTGCCGAGCTTGAGCCCGCGCGTGTTCATAAACGTCAAAAGGACGATCATGACAATGCCGAGCAATTGTGCGGTCGATAGCGAAAATGCGTAACTCGACGAACCGAAGCGGATCGGCTCTATCAGATAATTGCTTTCCGATATATTCGGGAATAGAACGCCGGTAAAACGGCTGAAAGCGATTGAGACTGCCGCGATCGTAGCCGTTCCGATGACAAGAAAATGCGTCCAGCCATACAAAAAGCCCCAAAGCGGAGAGAATGCTTCTTTCAGATAGACATACATTCCGCCGGCCCGCGGCATCATCGCGGCGAGCTCGCCGTAAGATAAAGCTGCACCCACGGTCAGCAGTCCGGTTACAATCCAAACAACCAGTAGCCAGCCCGGTGAGCCCACTTGCCGGGCAATATCAGCCGACACAATAAAAATGCCCGAGCCGATCATCGACCCGGCGACGATCATTGTCGAGTCAAGCAAGCCAAGGCCTCTAATAAAGCCTTCTTTAGATTGTTCAGTTTCAACAGGCTCTGTTGCCATATTTCTTGTCAGAACCACCAGCTGTAGCGGGTGGTTCAAGTAAAGACTCAAGCGACGCTGGTTGTAATCAATTCACGTTCAACCACCCGCTACCGCAGGTGGTACTGACTAACTGGACGTTGGCGAGATATTCGTAGATGATATTATACGTTTATTACAAAAACTGTCGAGCGCATTTTCACTTTTGTTGCTACTGATCACTCTGTGGTCTTGCCTAGAATGGCAGTTCGGCTATATCCTTTTGTTAACTCAGTGTAAATACAAAATGGAGTTTTCGTGAGATGGGCTGCTTCCCTAGTAGGGATCAGTCGAGACAGGTACCTCTGGAGTTTTAAAAAAATGATCAAATTTTTGTCGGTCGGTCGCGGCCGCATTGTATTGCCGCTTTTGGTTCTTTCGCTTGTAGCGATACTCGTTCCTTTTTCAGTACACATAAACGCTCAGGCCGACGGTCGTCCGACTGCAAGCAAAGCGGTCCGGTTCGACGTGTCGCCGCCTCTCCGGGATATTACACCTATCACTGTCGCCCGCAAGGAAGACAAGGCTGAAGACGATCCGGGCATGCTTGGCCCCGTGGGCGATACACGGCACGACGTCGATACGGCACTTCAGGACAGGGTTGACCTTGGTGTTTTCAGAGTGGCGGGATTTCTAGATCCGATCACTTTTCCCGGAATTGGGAACCCGACCGCCTGCGGCGGTTGTGCACCGCCGGACACCAACGGCGATATCGGCCCGAACCATTACATCCAAATGGTCAACACGAAGTTTCAGATATTTAGCCGAGCCGGGACTTCGCTCTTTGGCCCATTTGCGATCAATACATTGTTCGCCGGTTTTGGCGGGCCATGTCAGAATGAGAACGCCGGCGACCCTATCGTAGTGTACGATCAGCTTGCGAACCGTTGGCTGTTGAGCCAATTCTCAGACGGCACGGCACCTTTCTTCAATTGCATCGCTATTTCTCAGACGGCCGATCCACTGGGCTCTTACTACCGTTACGCGTTTAGCGCGCCCTCATTTCCGGACTATCCAAAATACGGAATCTGGCCGGATGCCTATTATATAAATACAAATGAAGGCGGGATTACGGGCAATTATGCGCTTGACCGAACAAAAATGCTAACTGGCGACCCGAGCGCAGCAAGTATTCGTATTGGGATCGCCCAGAACCCGTTCGGCCTGCTTCCGGCTGATCTGGACGGAAATGCACTTCCGCCGCCTGGCAGTCCGGCCTACTTTGTAGGTACCCGCGACAACGGAGCTCCTCCAGGGTTGGCAGACGGTCTTCTCTTGTACAAGTTCCGCCCGGATTTTGCCGTGCCCGCTAACTCGACATTTGCCGGACCGACCGTTATTGCGACGGAGCAATTCGACTCGATCTTTCCATGTACGCCGACATCTAGAAACTGCATTGACCAGCCGGGCACGACCACGAAGATCGACATTCTCTCGTACCGGCAACGGCCGACTTTCCGCCTCGCGTACCGTAATTTTGGCACGCACGAATCGTTGGTCACGAGCCAGTCGGTCGAATCTTCGACCGCTATGGCCGGCATGCGCTGGTACGAACTCAGGGATCCGAATGGTACGCCGACGATCCACCAGCAGGGAACCTACGGCCCAGGGGCGACGGACGGCATTCACCGATGGATGGGCAGCATCGCACAGGACCGGCAGGGGAATATGGCTCTCGGGTATAGCGTGTCGTCAGCGACGGCCGTTTTCCCTGGCATCCGATATACCGGACGGTTGGCTGGCGATCCGCTTGGAACGATGCCACAGGGCGAAGGCACGATCGTAAATGGCGGCGGTTCGCAGTTGAATACTGGCACTGCTGCCCGCTGGGGCGATTATACATCGATGAACATCGATCCGACAGATGATTGTACTTTCTGGTACACCAATCAGTATTACGCATCGACATCAAACTCCTCTTGGGGCACCATGGTCGGATCTTTCAGGTTCCCGAGCTGTGATGCCGGAAATCCGACACCAACTCCGACGGCCACCCCAACTGCGACTCCGACAAATACACCAACCGCGACCCCGACAAGCACGCCGACAAGTACACCAACGGCAACGCCAACCGGAACGCCGACAGCTACGCCAACGCCCGGTTTCGAGGGTGACATCGCTCCCCGTTTTGCGGGAAGCGGAGCGGTTGATTCGACAGATGTTATCCAGACACGTCGATTTGCTACGACCCTCGATACGCCTAACCCTGCATTTAACGAAGCCCAGAGAGCCGATTCCGCCCCACGCGGAACAAACGGCGACGGATTCATCAATGCAGGCGATGTCGTCCAGTCTCGGAGGTATGCGACCACTTTGGATCCACTCACAAACGCGGGCGGGCCAACAATTTTGGCACCGGCAGGAGAAGATGCGTCGTCAATATTCAGCCGGGTTTACGATTACTTCTTTGGTCGCGAGATCAGGGTAGTTCCAAACGGACCGCCATCGTATGATCGCATCAGCGTTGTCGTAAAAATGACTCCGACAGGCGATGAAATGGCGTCCAGCTTCACCCTGGAATACGACACGTCAAAACTTACCTCGCCGCAGGTCGGTTTCGGTAAGCGTGGCGGTGGCCCGGTCGGCTCAACCCTGACCGTTAACACCGACCAGCCGGGACTCATCGGTATCCTGTTTGATTCGCCGGAAACATTCCGTGCAAAATCTGAAGCATGGGATTTTGTTGTTGTTACCTTTGAGGTCGTTGAAGGGGCAACTGGCTCAACAGATGTGAAGGTGACCGACTCGGTCACGACCCGCTATCTGTCGGACGCCGAAGGCAACAGCCTGAGTGTCAACTACTTCGATGGCACGATCGATCTGACACCGATCGCTGACGAGACGGCAAAGTGATCGTTGATTGCTAACCCTTAACTTCGGCCCGGCGTTGACCTCTCTCATCTGCCGGGCCGAAACTTTATCTATGACTGACAAGAATCTGGGAGACATGCCCGCGGACGACTTTCGCAAGTACGGATACGAGGTCGTCGATTGGATCGCAAACTACTTCGAGCACATTGGCGAAATGCCCGTGCTCTCGCAGGTCGAGCCCGACTGGCTGAAGAGGCAGATACCAACATCGCCGCCGTTGACGGGCGAGGATTTCGGCGATGTCCTGAAGGATGTCGATCGGCTTATACTTCCCGCCGTCACGCATTGGAATCATCCAAATTTTCACGGCCTTTTCTCGACCTCGACCAGCTCCGTCGGCGTCTTTGGCGAGATGTTCACTGCGGCTTTCGACATGAAAGCGATGCTCTGGCGTACGTCGCCCGCATCGACCGAGCTTGAAGACGTCGTGCTAGACTGGCTTCGCCAGATGATGGATCTCCCTGAGCATTTCGAAGGAATTATCTACGACACAGCGTCAGTCTCTACAATGCACGCGATCGCCGCCGCTCGCGAAAAGGCGAATCTAAAAGTTCGCGATCTAGGTCTAACCGGCCGCGACGACGTACCGTTGATGCGGGTTTACTGCTCAGAGCATGTGCATTCGTCAATAGACAAAGGCGTCATCACGCTCGGCCTCGGCCTTCGCAGTCTTAGAAAAATCCAGTGCAACGATCGCTTTGAAATGATCCCGGACAAGCTTGCTGAGGCGATTGAGGAAGATATCTCTAAGGGCTATCTCCCGATCTGTGTAATTCCGACCATTGGCACAACATCGACCTCAAGCGTCGATCCCGTCGATGCGATCGCTGATATCTGTGAAAAACACGGAATCTGGCTCCACGTCGATACCGCGTACGCAGGCTCGACCGCGATCGTGCCCGAATACAGGCACTTCTTCAAGGGCTGGGAACGTGCCGATTCGATCGTCGTCAATCCGCACAAATGGTTGTTCACGCCGTTCGACCTGTCGGTTTTGTATTGCAAGGATCTAAACGTTCTAAAAGAGGCCTTTTCACTCGTCGCGGAATATCTCAAAACAAGCGACGAGCAAAACGTTAAGAACGGCATGGACTACGGCATCCAACTCGGCCGCCGCTTTCGTGCACTGAAACTTTGGTTTATCATCCGCTATTTCGGCGTCGAAGGTATGCAAGCCCGCCTCCGCGAACACTGCCGACTGGCCCGCCTCTTCGCCTCATGGGTCGAAGGGTCGCCCAATTTCGAGATGTTGGCCCCCGTGCCATTCGCACTCGTCTGCTTCCGTGCCTGCCCCGACGGGGCATACGATCTCAACGCATTTAACGAAAAGATCATGAACGATATCAACGCCTCGGGCGAGGCTTATCTGTCGCATACTAAGCTCAACGGAAAATACACCATGCGGCTTTCCGTTGGAAGTATTCGCGTAGAGGAGCAGCATTTGGAAAAAGTCTGGCGGCTCCTCAACGATCGACTTTGACCTCTTCCCAGATCTTATGCCCATGGGTTTCTTTTAGAAATATTGCTCCAACCACAAACGTGATCGCTGCGATCGTCATCGGATAGTAAAGCCCTGCGTAGATATTCCCCGTTTGAGCGATCACTGAAAGGCCAATTAGCGGCAACAGGCCGCCGAAAACGCCATTTCCAATATGATATGGCAACGAGAGTGCTGTGTAGCGTATCTTGGCTGGAAATGCTTCCACCAGATAGGCGGCGATCGGGCCATAGACCATCGTCACCCAGATCATCTGAATGAAAATGAGGCCGATCAACAGCCACGCAGTCTTATTTGAGACGAGATCGCCTATCGACGTGTATGGAATGACCTTCGGCGAGGTCGTGACAACGCCGTTTTCATCGACCGACTGCGGTGTTAGCTTGATGGCTCCGGTCACAGGATCTTTTAGCGAGGTCGCTGTGACCACATTAGAACCTGCTACCGACTGCATAGCTTTATAGATCGGCAGGTAAGTGAGCAACGCAAGCAAACATCCCGCGAGAATTATCCATTTCCGTCCCCATCGGTCGCTCAGAGCCCCAAAAACAATAAAGAATGGCATTCCGAGCAGCAATGCGATCGCGACGATATAATTCGCTGAGGTTGAATTTACGTTGAGGATCGACTGCAGATAAAAGAGTGCGTAAAACTGTCCCGTGTACCAAACCACGCCTTGGCCGGCGGTCGCTCCGAAGAGCGAGATCAGAACGATCTTGA
The DNA here is from genome assembly GCA_031408595.1 of Acidobacteriota bacterium. GTDB lineage: Bacteria > Acidobacteriota > Blastocatellia > Pyrinomonadales > Pyrinomonadaceae > OLB17. Next base: position 34,683 of record JANNWQ010000017.1, read on the forward strand.
GATTGTTCCACTTCGTAAACGCCTCGACCAGCGGGCTTGCCGATGTCATCCCGCTGCTCTTGAGATGCTGAAAGATCGGCGATTCCTTCATCCTGAGCCGGATGTAAAGCGAGATGACGACCAGAAAGATCGAGATCAAAAACGGTATTCGCCAGCCGCCCATTGCCTCCGTCTTGCCCGCAAACTGATCGGCGCTCATTGTATTCTGGACGAGCAATATCACCGCAAGGGAAAGAAACAGACCCAGTGTCGCGGTTATCTGAATAAATGATGTGTAAAAACCGCGACGCGCATCCGGGACGTGTTCAGCAACATAAACCGCCGCACCGCCATATTCACCGCCAAGCGCTAGGCCTTGCAGTACGCGTATAATCAGCAAAACGATCGGTGCCGCGATGCCTATCTGCGCGTAGGTCGGTAAAAATCCGATCACCGCCGTCGCACCGCCCATGATCAAAAGCGTGACCAGAAACGCATATTTACGCCCGACGATGTCGCCGATGCGTCCAAAGAACAAAGCCCCAAATGGTCGCACGACAAACCCGACGGCAAATGTCGCAAGATATGCGATGTACGCAAAGGTATCGTTCCCCGGCGGATAAAAGAGTGGTGCGATGACGGTCGCAAGACTTCCAAAAATGTAAAAGTCATACCACTCGATCATAGTCCCGACCGACGACGCACCGATCACCTGCCATATTTTCGATTTAGAGATCTGATCGTTATAAAGTGCACCGAGGTCTTGTGCTGTTTCAGTCATGTTGGAGATTTTCGGATAATTCTCGCGTTTCGCAAAACCGACCCCGCATCTTTCTTCTTTCAAAAACCGTCGGATTCGGCTATTCTTGTCGGCACATGTCAGCCGACATATCTATAACTCTCATCCTTCTGGTCGTCGCGATCATTTTGTTTGCGACGGAGAAACTGCCTGTCGATGTGATCGGCATTTTGCTGGTCATGGCGTTGATCTTGACGCATGTGTTGACGGTACAGCAGGCGGTCGCTGGATTTGGTAATGACATTATCATTACTATTGGTGGCCTGTTTATTCTTGTCGGCGGATTGATTAAAACGGGCCTCGTCGATCTGATCGGACGGCGGATGAGCAAGACCGCCGGCTCGAATGTTTTCATATTAACCGCACTAATAATGACGGCTGCGGCCGTCTCGGCATCTGTACTAAAGAACACCACGACAACGGCGATGTTCCTGCCCATTATCATCGGCCTTGCGGCGAAGACAAAGATCCCGCCGTCCAAGCTACTTATGCCGCTCGCGTTCGGGGCGATCCTCGGAGGCAGCTGTACGCTGATCGGAACATCGACAAACCTCGCCGTTAGCGGTGCGATACAGCGATACGGCTACGAACCGTTTTCGATGTTCGAACTTGCTCCGGTCGGCATCATTACCTTTGCGGTGGGAATGTTGTACATGCTTTTTATCGGACGGCACTTCCTGCCGAGTCGCGGCGGCGAAGATTCGCTGACCGAGCAATATCACATTCGCGAGTATGTTTCTGAGTTGCTGGTGCTCCCGGATTCGCCGCTTGTCGGCAAGACTCTCGACGAAGCCAACATCAATACGGAACTTGAGCTAAACGTACTCGGTATCATCCGCGACGGAATGCGGATCACTGCTCCGGGGCCACGTGAGCGTATCCAACGCCGCGATTCTTTGATCGTCGAGGGCAAGATCAGCGACATCCTACGTGTCAAAGAAGAGAGCGGACTCGAGATCAAGCCCGACTTTATGCTTAACGACGTGGTACTCGAGGGCGACAATGTTGAGCTTTTTGAGCTGATGGTGATGCGTGACTCGCGGCTCGTCGGGCATACGTTGCGGTCGCTGCGATTTCGTCAGGGCTACGATCTGACGGTACTCGCCATTAACCGCCATGGTGATACATTTATCGAAAAACTGAGCGATGTAGGTCTGCGATTTGGCGATGTTCTGCTAGTGCAAGGCACACGTGACCGCATCGAAACGCTGGTCGCCGATCGCGAGTTGATGCTGCTCGAAGACGTTTCTGAAAGCAGCTTTCGTATCGAAAAACGAAGCTGGGCGATCGCGGCGTTTTTCATTTTTCTATCCCTTTCGTTGTCGAAGCTGGTCACCGGTTACGACATACCGCTGGTGGTCTGTGTGCTGATAGGCGTAATGGTTCTTCTGGCGACAAAGACGGTCCGCTACGCTGAGATGTACGATCTGGTCGATTTTCGGCTGCTCGTGTTGATCGCCTGTATGATGAGTTTTGGCGTCGCAATGGAGGCGACAAGTGCGGATAAATATCTTGCAGGCTTGATAAATCAGTATTTCGGCCAATTTGGCGGCTCGGCTGTATTAGCAGGGTTTTTCCTTCTCACCGTGGCGCTTACCCAGCCGATGTCCAATCAGGCGGCTGCCCTGGTCGTATTGCCCATCGCCGTCCAGACTGCACTCGCCCTCGGCCTTAATCCGCGCACATTTATCGTCGGCGTCACATACGCCGCGTCATTCTCATTCATCACACCACTCGAACCTGCGTGCGTTCTGGTCTATACGCCGGGCCGATATCGATTTATGGATTTTGTAAAAATTGGGAGTGTACTGACAATAATCGTCTTTATCGTTTCGATCACGCTAGTGCCGATATTCTGGCCACTGAACTAGAAATCTACCGAGAACAAGCGCCACATTTTTTGTCCGAGTTGGCCTGAATTTCACGCATATACTGTTGAAGCAATAGAAATTGATCTTTAGCGAATTCGCCCCGTGGGCTCGACGCCGCCTCAGTTTTCGTTCTCAGCGAGCGATTGATTTTGTGAAAATTCCTTTACCGACATACCCCTTTTTAGGATCAGCAACCAGCCGATCGCTGTCCAAAAGAGTATCCTGCCTTTGCGGATGATAGCTAGGGTCACGCCCAGTCCGGCTGTGAGAGCTATCGCCTGGCCGACAAATTCGGCACCGGCTTCGTCGACGCCGATATTGAATGGGATCAGCTTGAAGAGTATCGTCACAAGCCGCGAGACGGATTCGAGCAGAAACGCGGTTTGAAGAGATGGCATCGAGTCGCTCAGGCGGCTCAGAGCAAACCACACCTCGGCAACGCCGAGAGTATGATATGCAGCCTGAAGCAGACAGATAGGAATGAATCGGTTCGGATAGTTGCGATAGAAACCGTAGATCAAGTCTTCGAATCGCCGCACTTGGGAACGGCCGGTCTCGAGAATGCGTTTGAAAAATCCGAGCGAGTAGACCCAGTTGCAGATCCAACTCGCAAAGTGCCATTGGCGAATGACCATCAAAACGCCGAGTATGGTCGCAATGACCAAAACTCCGATCATCAGATTGAGCATTACGCGAACGCTTTCATCCACGGCAAATCCGTTTAGCAGAACCACCGCTCCGAGCATTAGGAAAATTCCGGTAATGAAGCTGTAATACAGATTCTCCGTCGCCACCGACGAAAGGCCAGCTACGAGCGGTATTCGTCGGCGAACGGCTATAGCTTTCGAGGTACCGCTCAGAAGGATGCCCAACGGCAGGGTGCTACTCAATGCCTCACCGATCATGACGGCCGGTACGGTATCGCGGATGCTGAGTTCGTATGGGCCGTGCAAGGACAGCTTCCATGCATAGGCACGAGCGCAGATCCTGACAAAATAGATCGACAGGATCACGGCAAATCCCGCGAAGCCAAACCGATAGATACTGTCCGCGATCTCTCGCACGCCCACCGCGTAGACAAAATACACAAAAACGCACAGGCCGAACACCGACATAGCGATCGCGGCGATCTTTATCCGGCTTAACTTTGGCTGTGTTTTGGGTTGCGTCTCGATGAGGGAATTCACTTCTCGTTGCCTTATGATGCTCTGCTGTCTAAAATGGTATTTTATCGGATCGGTATTACAAAATAGTTATAGGGAATATTTATGAGCACAGCTACGGGAACGGCTTTTGAGAATGTGGGATTGACGGTTTTGTCGGAAGACGAAGAGATGTTTCGCGCGTCGGTACGCGAATTCGCCGAGGGCGAGGTGCGGCCAAAGGTCGAGCAAATGGAGCACGCATCGAAACTCGACGGCGACTTGATCAAACAATGCTTCGAACTCGGCCTAATGGCTATCGAATCGCCCGAGGAATACGGCGGTGCAGGCTCGACAATATTCAACGCGATCATCGCTATCGAAGAGATCGCCCGCGTTGACGCATCGCTGTCGGTCTTTGTTGACGTACACAACACACTCGTGACGAATGCATTCATGCGTTGGGGAAATGACGAATTGAAGAAGAAATATCTGACGCAAATGGCAACGTCGAAGGTCGGAGCGTTTGCGCTGTCCGAGGCAAGTTCGGGTTCGGATGCGTTCGCTCTTAAAACACGAGCTGTCGATAAAGGCGACCACTACGAGCTCAACGGCCAAAAGCTCTGGATCACAAATGGTAACGAGGCTGAGATCTTCATCGTCTTCGCGACAATCGATCCGGAGGCAGGTTACAAGGGAATCACCGCATTTATCGTCGAGAAAGGTTTTGAAGGATTTTCCGTAGGCAAGAAAGAGGACAAGCTCGGCATCCGTGCCTCATCCACCACCGAACTTATTCTCGACGGCTGTAAAGTGCCAAAAGAAAACGTTCTCGGCGAGGTCGGCAAAGGCTATAAGATCTCTATCGAGACTCTAAACGAGGGCCGTGTCGGCATCGGCGCACAGATGCTCGGCATTGCTCAAGGAGCCTTCGAAGCTGCTGTCAAATACACGCAGGAACGCGAGCAATTTGGCCAGTCGATCTCTAATTTTCAGGCCGTACAGTTCCAGCTAGCCGAAATGGCAGTCGAGATCGAGGCAACACGCCTGCTTGTTTACAACGCCGCCCGTCTCAAAGATGCCGGCAAACCGTTCCTAAAAGAAGCCGCGATGGCAAAACTCTACTCATCCCGCTGCGCCGAAGCCGTTTCCTCCAAAGCAATTGAACTCTTCGGCGGCTACGGCTACGTAAAAGACTACCCGGTAGAAAAATTCTGGCGAGACAGCAAGATCGGTGCGATCTACGAAGGCACGTCGAATATGCAGCTCCAGACGATCGCGAAGTTGATCATGAGCAGAAAATAGTCGTTTTTGGTCACCTGACCTGTGATAAAATTGCGTTATGTTGACCTACGAAGTGGAAATCTTAGAATCGAAGGCCGAGGTGATGCTCGATGAGATGGCGAATGACAAGCTAATCAAGATTTCGAAGTCCACGAACGACAAGACTGGTAAGAAAAGCCCTCTCCGACGCGGCAGTATGAAAGGATTGGTACTTTACATCGCCGATGACTTTGACGCGCCGCTGGATGACTTTAAGGAATACATGTAATGAGATTCCTCATCGATACGCACGTTCTAATATGGCACCTTGAGGACGACGCACAGATTTCGCTCGAAAGAAGCGCCATTATCGATGACCCCAGCAATGAATCTCTAGTAAGTATTGCGAGCCTTTGGGAGATTGCGATCAAACTGAGCTTGGGCAAGTTAAAACTTTCGCGTTCGCTCGACGATTTCGTAAAGGTTTTTGATAGTTCCACAACCTCGCTTTTGCCGATCGCTCCAAGCCATGTCATTTCGGTAGCCCAACTTCCTTTTCATCATAAAGATCCGTTTGACCGAATTATCATTGCTCAGGCTCTGACTGAGGATATTCCCATCATCACCTCGGATTCGGACTTTGCCGATTATGGAGTCAGTATTGTCTGATTTGGTTTAAGAATTTATGATCGCCGATGAAATCACACAATACCTGACCGAGCTTAATGACGAGCTTCGCCTGATGGAGATCAAGGGCGAAGTTTCGCTTTATGGCGGAGCCGTTATGTGTTTGGCGTTCAAGGCACGGGCCGCAACCAAGGATGTCGATGCGATTTTTGAACCGGTAAAGGAAATTCGAAATGCTTCGCACCGCATTGCGGATCGTCACGGTTTGAGAATTGATTGGCTCAACTTGGCAGTTAGAATGTTCGTCGTAGATCATCCGAGGCAAGTACTTTTTGACCTTTCAAACCTCATCGTAGCGGTTCCCGATGCTGATTACCTACTTGCGATGAAGGTGCTGGCTTTTCGACCGGAAACGGAAGATGAGAATGACGTAACATTCCTCATCGAGCACCTCGAACTAGCCAACCCCGAACAGGTTCTAAAGATCGTGGCAGGATATTACCCGGCAAAAATCGTGAAACCGGAAACGGTTTTCTGGTTGGAGGAGTACTTTTCGAAATGATCTCAGTGGCGGAAACAAGGAAAAAATTTGATGAAGATCCTGCTGGTTGGCGAATCCCGCTGATGGATTTTGTCGACGATTTCAGATTTTACCGTGATGTCACAGCGATCGAGCACCCTTTTGAAGTCGGCGATATCGAAAAGGACGCGGTTTTGGCAGGCGTGATCGAAACCCTTTGTGACGAGCTCGATATCCCGATTCCCGCGTGGCTGTTACAAGTTCCGCCTTGCAAAGAACCTCTTTTCCTATCCCGGATGGAGAGTCTCAAAGCGACTGCAATTGTTCAGAGTCCGGTTCGATTTCGTCTGCGTAAAGTCTTTGTCCATGAGAACTTTCTTTCGCGTGTCTGACGAGATAGTTTACGGACGTTGGTTCTCAGTCGTTGCAGCGCGCCAGTCGTCGTAAAAACAACTAAACCGGCAAAACCGCAGAACTAGATTCCAGAAATGGAAACCCATTCGGCGGGTCATTCTTGACCCGCCATTTTTGTGCGAATTGCCCACATGTATAATTTGGATGAATGTCACGAATCCTTGCGATCCTCATGATTCTTACTGTCGCGACCAGCCTTGCGGCTTCTCAAGAAGTATCGTGTCCGCAAGTTTATGTTGATGGGCTGATGGGTAACGGAAACGTCGGAGAGCCAACGCTTTATTTGGTAAGGATCGTACCTGCGGACAAGGCTGTCGGCCTCTCGTATCTGTGGTCAGTGACTACAAGCAGAGGAGAGCTTGGCATGGTCCGCGGGCAAGGGACGCAGTCGATCCTGGTTCCGTGGAATGACGATACGATCACCGTGACAATTCGTGTGATCGGGCTTCCCAGAGGCTGTCCCGAGACTGCGTCCTCTTCGACCCCCTATGAACCGAGGCCCGTTGCGGAAAAATTGGATGAGTTTCCCGGTCCATTGTCGAAAGTTTCAAAGGCCCGTTTTGAGGCCGTATTTGAGGCATCTACCCGTAATCCGAACGCCCGGCTTTATATCCTCGTCGGCGGAAAGCGCGGCAATGTTTCTCGGTCGATCAGATCAAAGAGAAGCTCGCTCAAATCAATACTCCTTGATAAGCTCAATCGCATTGGCCATAAGGCAGTGATAGTTGATTCGAAACGCGCCGATGATCGGGTCACCATTTGGCTACTTCCCGCAGGGGCACAGCTTCCGAAACAATAACGACGCACGCTCATCTCTGCACACCTACCGCTTTATAAAGAGCTGATCGGCATTCCATAACGAATACGGAAAGATCGGGCTTGGCGAATGATTGCCGATCTTAGCGTTCGCGGCTGTAACGATGTGACGGGCAACGACCGGGATGACCGGCAGTTGCTCGGCCATAATCTGCTGGATCTCGCCGAACTGTGCGGCACGTTTTTGCAGATCTGACTCGGCGGCTTGCTCGGCGAAAAGCTTGTCGATACGTGCTTCCCATTCCGTCGCAGGTGTCTTTTGCTCAGGATGCCACTGATGCGCAGCCGCGTCGCTCTTAAGGAAATTGCCAAACGATGACGGCTCGATATCCGACACGGACAGCCCGAAGAGGATCGCGTCGTAATCGAAACTCTTAGACCAACGCTCGGTAACATTCTGGTTCTCGACCGGCGCGACTTCCATCTTGATGCCGATCTTGGCGAGATCTTCCTGTATGACAGCGGCGGCCAGCTTTCGCGGTTCGTTCTCGGCCGGAACGACCAGTGTGAAAGCCACGCGATTATTCGCCGCATCAAAAAGCTCGGGTGCCTCGGGCGTTCCTTTTGTCACAAAGCCAGCCTCGGTAAGCATCTGCACCGAGCGTTCGCGGCTGTACTCCGTTTTCGGCAAATCGGCCTTCGCCCACGTCTTGTTTCCTGGCGAGACAAAGTTGTAGAGCGGCGAGGCAAGCCCTCGAAGCGTAGTCGTCGCGATCGTATTGCGGTCGATCGCCGTCGAGACCGCACGGCGAAAACGCACGTCCGAGAACCATTTGTACTTCGGTGTACCATCGAGCTTCTCGCCATTCGTCTTCGCGGGATTCAGATTGAACCAAATATGATCCGTGCCGAGCCCCGGCCCGACATCCGTCGCCTTGACGGCGCCGCCCGGTTGGCCTGAGAGAGACGCAAAGTCTGCTGGCCTGATCCGGTCGATCAGATCGAGAGTGTTCTGCCCCAAACGGGCCATCGCGTTGTTTGCATCCGCAGTAATCTCAAGGCTGAGTTTGTCGAGATACGGCAGAGCCTCGCCTTTTTCATCTTTTTTCCAGTAATTAGGGTTGCGTTTTAGCACGATGCGCTCGCCTGCCGCGACCGTTTCGACCATGAACGCACCGCTCGACACGATCTTCTCGGGGTCGGTATCGAGCTTCCAAGCCTCGGCAAACGTACCCGCATCAAGATCACTCTTAAGGATGTGTGCGGGCAAAACGCCGAGATTAAAAAGATAGTTTTCGACCGACGCAACGCGCTCGGGAAAGATCATTTCGATGTTCTGAGCATCAACTGCCTTGGCCGCGATTGGTTTTTTCGCGACGAGCATCGCATCTTTCCACGCGGGTGAATTTACCTTTTCATCGTAGATCGCACGCAGCGTAAACACCGCGTCCTCAGCCGTGAGATCCTTTCCGTCCGAGAATTTCAGCCCCGAGCGAAGTTTCACAGCTACAGTTTTGCCGTCTTCGGCGACCTTCCAGTTTTCGGCCAGGCCCGGCACGTACTTCTGCGTTTTGTGGTCAAAATCTACGATCCGGCTCGTCAATAGGACAAATGCCGTCAGCATCGTCGGCTCATCAGCCGTCATTACGTAGTTAAAGCTCTTCGGCGGCGAGCTAACCCGATAGCTCAGCGTTCCGCCGCGCACACCGCTCTGGGCGCTGCCGTCAGGCTTTGGCGCCGTGCCGCAAGAAACAGCAAAAATGGCAGCCAGAGCCGCGAGAACGATACCGGTCACATTCGACTTGTTTCGCATAAGTTTCGCCTCAAACGCAACGTATTATATCAGCAAATTGCGCCGGGCAAACGCGGCGCACGAGACAATTGCAAATCGCTTCGATTTATTAAAGAATGAGTGCTGGCATCTCGTTCCTCAATAAATGCTGCGACTTCTGACAAGAAAACTGGTTCAGGGCGTGTTCCTGATACTGATATCGTCCGCGATCACGTTTGCCCTGCTCGCAAACGCGGGCGGCGACGCGCTGTCGGCATTGCAGGACAATCCGCAGGTTTCACGCGAAACTCTCGCCAATCTGCGGCGCGTTTACGGCCTCGACCGGCCTGTGGTCGAAAGGTACGCCGTCTGGCTCAGCTCGGCAGTGCGTGGCGACCTCGGGAATTCGCTCTACTTTCGAACTCCGGTCGCTTCGCTTGTCGCTACACGTTTTGGCAATACGCTGTTAGTAAGCCTCTCGGCGATATCGGTCTCGCTCGGCATCTCGGTCTTGCTCGCGTTTGTCGCGGTGAGGTTCCGTTGGCGTTGGATGGCGGCAGTAAATGACTTTGTAGTGCTCCTGAGTGCATCGACACCGAGGCTAGTTCTGAGTTTGGTCGCTCTTACTATGCTTGTTCAGCTAAGCCTCACGGACACGTTTGTTGCGGCGGTGGTCGTGCTTGCGATCCCGCTGGTATCGCTCTTTCTCGCTCAACTCGTCGACGGCCTCGACGACGCGATGAAGCAGGACTACATACGCCTCGCTCGGGCAAAAGGTTTGAGTGAAAATGTCGTTATTCTCCGTCACGCATCGCGGGCCGCGCTCAATCCTGTATTGACGCTCATCGGACTATGTCTGGGAGCTTTGCTCGCTGGTTCGGTGCTCGTCGAGACGATTCTTGGGCGGCAGGGAATGGGCTCCCTGATGGTTGCGGCCGTGCGAAATCGTGACATCCCGCTAGTGATGGGCATCGTCCTCGTCGCCAGCGCCGCCGTCTGGCTCGCCAACAGCCTCGCCGAGGTGCTTCAGATGGTCAACGACAAACGCCTTCGCGATACGGAGGCGAGATAGTGAGGCAGAAGCCCCGAAAACCAAACTGGCCGCTCCGCACCGGCTTCGCTATTGTCGCCGCACTCTACTTCGTTGCGATCTTCGCTGACTTTCTTGCTCCTTACGAACACCGTGACCAACAGCGAAAAACTCCATCGGCGCCGGTATCGAGCATCACGTTCACCGATGCGCAAGGCAATTTCACCCTGCGTCCGCGAGTGCTCGGCTATCGACTGGCCGATGCTCTCGCGCAAACCTACGAGCGTGACGAAACTCGCTCCGCCGAAGTCGCATTTTTCGCTCGCGGTTTTACGTACAAGCTTTTTGGAGTTCTGGAAACTAATATTCATCTTGTTGGGACGGTAGGCGAGGGTGAAGACTTACCTAAGCTGCATCTCCTCGGCACCGACGCACTCGGGCGTGACCGTTTTTCACGGCTTGTGCGTGCAACACGATTCTCGCTGCTGGTCGCCCCGGCCGGGACGATACTCGCGTGCTTGCTCGGGATCACGATTGGCATGATCAGCGGTTATTCGAGCCGCTTCGTTGACTCCGTCCTGATGGGCATCACCGACGCGGTTCTGTCTTTGCCCTCGCTAATTGTCATCCTCGCCGCTCGCGTGGCTTTTCCGCTCGAGCTGCCGCCGTTCACCGCAGCAATATTGCTGATTGGAATTTTTGCGCTCACGGGCTGGTCCGAGATGGCACGGCTCACGCGGGGCTTGGTCAAAGAAACGCTCGCGATGGATTACATCCTAGCCGCCAAGGCGACGGGCGTAAAACCGCTTAGAACAATGACACACCACGTCCTGCCAAACATCACGAGACCGCTACTCACTCAGGCAATGCTGATATTGCCCGCATTTTTACTTGCCGAGGCAGCATTGTCGTTCCTCGGAGTCGGCTTGCAAGAGCCCGAACCGAGTCTCGGAAACATGCTCAGTGGGGCGGCTGATATCGCACAACTAAAACTGCAGCCGCTGCTGCTACTTTCGCCCGCTCTGGTGATCGTGACTTATGTATTTGGTGTGCGGCTGATCGGAAATGGATTGAAAAATGATGATCGTTAGACTGCTCACATTCCTACTCATTCTCCTTTCCGTAACGTCGTTTGTCGCGCAGACATCATTCGTCACGCGTCGTGGCGGCAACTTTTACGTGAGTGGCAAACAGTATCGTTTCGTCGGCACGAACTACTGGTACGGCTCGTTACTCGGCCTCGAAAAGAACAAGAAACGCGGCATCGAACGCTTGCGCAGGGAGCTCGATTTCCTCAAAGCGAACGGCGTCACAAATCTTCGGCTAATGGCCGGAGCAGAAGGAAGCGGCCCTCTCAACGGCATCACGCGCGTCGGCCCGCCGCTGCAGAGCGAGCAGGGAAAATTCGAGCCGACCGCACTCGACGGCCTCGACATCGTACTCGACGAAATGGGTAAACGCGGTATGAAAGCCGTCATTTTTTTCAGCAACAACTGGGAATGGAGCGGTGGCTTTCAGCAGTATTTGATCTGGAACAAAGTAATCGAAAGCCGCTGGCTCACCGACAAACCGACGTGGGATGAGCTACGTGATAACGTCGCAAAATTCTACACCTGCGAACCGTGCAAAGCTGCGTACCGACAGCAGGTCGAGTACGTACTCGCGCGTCGCAACGCCAAAAACAACAAACGCTATATCGCGGACCCGACGATCATGGCTTGGGAGATCGCCAACGAACCGCGACCCATGCGACCTGCTGCAAACGCTGCATATAAACGATTTATCGCCGACACCGCTGCTCTCATCAAACAACGCGACCCAAGCCATCTCGTCACCATCGGCCACGAAGGCCGCATCGGCACCGAGAACCTCGCCCTGTTTGAAGAGATCCACGCTGATCCGAATGTCGATTATCTGACGATCCACATCTGGCCGAAAAATTGGGGTTGGTTTGAGAATGGTAAGCTCGCCGAAGGTTTCGAAAATGCTGTGCGGCTGTCAGTCGAATACGTTAACGAGAACGTCGCCGTAGCACGTAAACTTGGCAAGCCGCTAGTCATCGAAGAATTCGGTTTACCGCGAGATGGCCAGTCTTTCGATCCGTCGTCACCAACGACATTTCGTGACCGCTACTTCGCATCGATGTTCTCATACATCGGCAAACCAAATATCGCCGGAGCCAACTTCTGGGCATTCGGCGGAACGGGCCGCCCGATCAAAGGCCAGCTCTTTTGGAAGAGCGGCGACGAATCGATGGGCGACCCGCCAATGGAAGAGCAAGGCCTGAATACCGTCTTCGATAGCGACAGCTCGACTTGGAAAGTGATCCGCCAGGCCGCGACGCGTATCAAGTGAAGAAATATCTTACCTGATCCAAACGGTCGCCAAAAAGAAATCCCGCCATGTCGACATTCTCATGTGAACGGTCGTAGCCGACGAGCTCGACATACGCGCGACCGGTTACTGGTGTAGCCTCACGTGTCCCGCTGACATCGCAGCAGCCTTCCCAATAGACGACCATCGTGGTTCCTTTTGTATCGAGTTCCTGATCGGCGATAAACGGTTTGATTGTGATGTCGATATCCAGTTTTGCGACGCGAACTCGCCAGCCTGCTGAATATACAGCACCGTTGTGCGGACTGGTCCAGGTGGATGTTGTTTCGATATCAAAATCCGCCCTTTTCAAATAGCGGCAAGTTCCGTCGGCATCGACAAATGTCCCGGTCGAGTCGCCGTCAGTGCCGTCCTGATTCCGAAACTGGTAGATCATCAGCTCGGTATTATCGTCGAACTGTATCGAGAACCAATCCCAATATCCCTGCCCCCAGATACCAAATTCGCGATCCATCCAAGCGGTGCCCGTAAATGTCTCGACCTCACCGCCCATGTTTGTCTGCCCCGTGACGGCCATTCGCGTGAACGAAAAATGATTCGACCCGCCCGTGCCCTTCTTCGCAATGCCGCTCCCTTCGTCGCCGTTGAGGATGACGGGTTTTGTCGGTTCCAAGATCGCGTCGAAAACAGTTCCGTCACTTAAGGTCGCGTGCAG
>JANNWQ010000018.1:0-3714 GCA_031408595.1 Acidobacteriota bacterium
CGTAAAGCTATTCTTTAATATGGATGGCATCGGCACCGCATTTGGCGAAGGCGGTGTCTTTTACAAACTGCAGGAAGATGGCAAAACGTGGAAGCGCAGCAAGACGGCGATCCACTACCTGCTGCTCGATGCGGCGTATGCCGACGAAAAGGTCGGAGCGATCGTCGGAACGGGTGGAACAATATTATTTACTGAGGACTCGGGCTATACGTGGGAAAAGGCAACCCTTCTCGGTGATTCTGATACTCGTTTTAATGCCGTGTACTTTGCCGGCACAAAGGGTGCATGGGCTGTAGGAACGCGAGGCCGCATATTCTATTCAAATGGCGGTGGTCGTCTCTGGCGGCAACAAGATTCGACAGTCACCGCGAACTTGAACGACGTGTATTTCACCAGCGTAAACAACGGATGGGCTGTCGGTGATAATGGCATCATCATTCGGACCCGTGACGGCGGGAAAAACTGGGACGACGTGCCCGCAAAAGTAACCCACAAGCTCGAAAAGATCACGTTCGTCGGCACACGCGGCTGGGCAATCGGCTTCGGCGGCACTTTGCTTACATATAGCGATACCGTCGGTGAACCGGGTGCGAAGCCCGTGCTGATGAAGCGTAGTTAGTTCAGCTATCGCGATCTACGATCCTGATTGGGCGACGCGAGGCATGGCCTTGTGTCGCCCGTTTGAGTGCAGCGTGTTCTTGTGTTCAGCACATCGACATTGATCCCGGGATCACTCTCATCGCTTGCCGTTCCTTTATACGGGCTATCGGTTTTTAATCCGAAGTCATTGATTGAACCCTCACATGGATCAATTAAGAACGACCCGTTGCAGTTGCGATATCCGTTCATCCCGATCTCCGCGTAATTTTCCGGATAATGATTTGACGCTGGATAACTCTGCTCCACCGGTGCGGTTCTGAGCCGAGGTACCACGTTGCCGGAAACACTCCATTTCCCGGTGGATGAGGCGGCGGCACAACTATCGCCCGAAAGCGGGTCGAACCATCCCGATGTTGCAACGTTAAGGGCCGCTATTCCCTCGCCACAACTGTTTCGTATCCCGTAAAAGTTGAGCGGAAGTATGGAATCAATGATCTCTGGACGGTATGTATTTATCGAGTCGAGCGACAGCATCAGTTCGGACTCTTCGTCCGGTCTATCGATCGAATCAATTATAGAAATGTGTCGCAGCGAAAGGCCGTCAACGCCGGCAAAGGAAAATGCCCAGCCGCGCGCCGTGCCCCATCGTCCAAATGTCAGATCGTCGAATAGAGAATTTGCCACTCTGATATTGCGTGGTTTCCGCGGATCATAATGGACGCCGGGGCTGCTAAATTCGCGCGTTATCGCCATCGCCCCGTTGATGTGCGAAATTCGGTTGTTTTCAAATATGATGTCCTCGCTGATCGCCCAAGGGCTGCCATTTTCGCCCCCCGGCACGTCAGCCGTGGATTTAAGTAGCAATGCGTAATACTGCGAGCGGTCGGCATCCCAATGGTTTGAGAACAGCGATCCTTCGACGTAGATCCGACGTGCATTCTTGGTCTCGAAAAGATTCTTTATGTTAATGGTATCGCCGACGCTGTTTGGCGGAAGTATGCGCCATGCAAGGCGCTTTGTGAATACGCATCGGCGAAACTCCACGTTCGTCGGTACCAAACCCTCGATGCGATTGTCTGCTCCACCGAACAATACGCTCTCGGAAGCCGCTTCAAACAGCGTGTTGTTGTAGACATGTGCCCCGCGGCCATCAACCGAGAACACCGCCTGGCTATCCTGGGCACCGTAAGTCTTGATATTGCCGAGCCACGATGAAATTATCGATACTTTGTAGCCGTCATTTAATATCCCGTGAACAACCTGGATGTTGTTCGGCGGGTCTATCACACAATGATCGACAACTATCTGTGATGGATTGTCGGCACCAGTGAGCTGACCAAAGGCCCCGCCGATCTGGAGCATATAGTAGTTTCTGATCGTATCGTCCGTCTCAGAGAATGGTTCGAACTTCAGCCCTGAAAGCCGGATCTTGCTCGCCTTATTCTTTATGATCAGTGGGGTCTCACCGGGATAGCTGCCCTTTAGAATTGCATAAGGCGAATGAAGTGGGTTTACTCGCACTGCCATTTCCGGCATTTCGCCTGAGGAGCGGATGGTAACAAAATCACTGAAATGACGAGCGGGGAGTTCGATCCCGCCTGTCAACACAGTACCCGAGGGAATGACGATATGTTCACCGCCGGTACACTGAGAATAGGCAGCGAGCAACTGCGGTATGGTGGTGACTGTAAACGTCCGTGTCGGTGGCGGGAATGGTGTGACCACTACCGCTACCATAGATTCCGCAATCGCTCCTCTGCGGTTTGTGATCTTTAGGCGTAGCTGGTAGGTTCCGGCTACAAGGTAGGCGTGAGTGGCGGACAGCAAGTCCGCTGTTCGGTCGCCGTCACCCCAGAACCACTCTATCTTGTCGGCTCCGCTTGAGCTTTCCGCATCAACCTCGATCGCCTCGCCGGTTCTCGCCAGGATCGTCTCGACCACGCCATCGTCAGTGCCGGTACGAATAACCGCACGCGGCGGCGCCGACGGATCGACGACTGTTATTGTTACCGGAGGGCTCTGCACGCTTCCCACCCTTGCAACAAGAGTGACGGAGCCGGGCGATACCCCGAGAACCTCGGCTAAATTTGGCGAAGAGTATGAATTTGGCCCCTCGGTGTTGCCCTCGGGGCTGTTTCTGACGGAGGCCGCCTTTGGCCCGTCGATCCTAACAAAAGAGAATCGTTCATTCGCCCGATACGAAGTACCATCGAAGGCTAAGGCAGTAAAGGTGGCTGTTTCACCAACATTTACCCGTAGGTCATTTGGATAGACCTTAATATTAAGCTGCCCGGCGACGGTGTCGGCCGTGAGCGTTACAATCGCTGACGCCAGCACAAATAAGAACACCATCCGAACAAATGCCGACACGGGCATTGATCGGAAATCCAGTATGCGAATACACATAGAAATCTAATTTAGCTCTGGCACTAGAGTTTAATTTTGGGACGGTAGGCTAAGATTACTACATTCGTCGAAGAGATTTCAAGTCAAGCACGTAGTACTTGTTGAACTTGACAGCGCTAGCCTTACTTTCGTAGGATTACAGTTCGCTCACTCGCACGATTGGGCGATGTTTTTTTGACAGTTTAACGGGCACGAGCACGAAAAAAGTTTAGTTAGAAGACATTCGGGCACGTACGTCAATTGGTAGACAGCCTCCCTTACAAGGAGGAAGTTAGGGGTTCGAGTCCCTTCGTGCCCACCAGATCCAATTACGAATTACGAATTTAGAATTACGAATTTTCGAACTCATAACTCTTCATTCGTAATTTTGAATTCGTAATTCGTAATTGTTATGCGGAGTCGTAGTTCAGTTGGTTAGAACGCCAGCCTGTCACGTTGGAGGTCGCGGGTTCGAGTCCCGTCGGCTCCGCCATTTAGTTTATGTCCCGCCTCGATCGTCAGATCACGGCGGGATCTTATTTTGTCGCTCTAATTGATTTCGGCTATGAGATCTTTCACATTCATGGAACGGCCATCTAGTTTGGCCCGATGAAAATTCTCGTCACCGATCGCGCCTTTTGCCTGATCGAGGTAACTGTCGAGAAATGCTTGATCGACGGCCTCGATCGTGAATCCTGCTGATTCGTAGATCTTTTCGAGAGAGCCCCA
>JANNWQ010000019.1:0-8361 GCA_031408595.1 Acidobacteriota bacterium
AGATCAAGGTCGCCGAGCGCATTCCAAATGCAGATAAACTCCTGCGTTTTGAGATCGACCTCGGCGAACCCGAGCATCGCCAGATCCTTGCCGGACTCGCCGAATACTACGACCCCGAAACCCTCATCGGCCGCAAAGTTGTAGTCGTCGCCAACCTAAAACCCCGCAAAATGCGCGGCCTAGAATCCCAAGGCATGATCTGCGCCGCCTCGCTCGAAGACAATTCGGGCCCGAAACCAGCTCTGGCAGCGTTTTTGGAGGATGTGGAGATCGGGGCAAGGCTGAAGTAGGAGGGAGTGTGATCAAAAGCGCATGCTCATTAGCTCTGACATTGGTTTGTCTGCAAAGTCTAATTTCACAAACCGTCACTGCTCGCCAACCGACGTTTTACTCTCCACCGGACAAATCGGAGATTAAAGAGTATTTGGGTACGAACTGTGGGTATGCAATTGCGTTTCCGGGGGATCCCGTGGTGCGTGTCATCCCGGAAGCATGTACAAGCGTGCATCTATTTCACAAAGGTTCTATGTACGAGTTTAGGCAACTAGGTTTCAGCCCGAAAGATTTCTTGACAAGGTCAAAAGCTCAAATCTTTGAAGACCTGAAGAAGTCGAAAAGTAAACATAATTTTCAACTTTCTGACGAGAAGAGTTTAGCTCTGAATGGATTGGAAGGTAAGGAATTTAGACATTCCGATGGTGCGGGACTTCGGTGGACGCGCGCCTGGTTTGCGAAGGACTATCTTTACGTCATTTACATTGACCTTCCTTACTGGCATGCAATGATGAAGTCACGACCGGATCAGGCTGAGGCGTTCCAGTCGGAAGCTGTGAGGTTTTTTGATTCATTTAGACTCTTGGAAAAATAGATTAGGAGATATTGATAAGGTTGATTTTTATAGATTCCCACTGCCACATAGACGGCGAGCAGTTTGACGAGGACCGTGACGAGGTTGTTCGGCGGGCTCGGGACGCTGGGGTTGTGGCGATGTTGAATATTGGGACGGGCGATCCAAATAGTGATGATTTTCGGCGGGCGGTGGCGGTGGCGGAGCGGTATGATCGCGTTTATGCGGCGGTTGGGGTTCATCCGCATGATGCCTCAACTTATGATGATGCCGCTGAGGAGCATTTAGTTGAGCTGGCGAAGAGCGAGAAGGTGATCGCCTGGGGAGAGATCGGGCTTGATTATTATTACGATCATTCGCCGAGGGATGTGCAGCGGGACGTTTTTCGGCGGCAGATACGCACTGCAAGGTCGCTTGGGCTGCCGATCATCATTCACAGCCGCGATGCGGATGATGAGACTGTTGAGATATTGACCGAGGAGTGCTCGTACGAAGGCTTTCGCGGGATAATGCACTGTTTCGGCGGCACTCCGGCGATGGCTGAGGCTTTGATGGAGATCGGTTTTATGATCTCGTTTGCGGGGAATGTGACGTTCAAGAAGGCGGAGAATCTGCGAGATTCAGCTCGTGTTGTGCCGCTCGATCGGCTTTTGATCGAGACGGATTGCCCCTTTTTGACGCCAGTGCCTTTTCGCGGGAAGCGAAACGAGCCGAGCTTTGTCGTACATACCGCGCAGTTTTTGGCTGAACTCTATGCGATCGACGTGGAGACCCTCGCAGCCGCGACCACTGGGAACTTTCTCAGGACTTTTGGACTGGACGAAAAAAATCTAGTTCGGGCGATGGGATGATGTGCTACACTCGCAACAGGGCTGTATGATTTTGGGCACAATGACGCCAAGAATCGATGCTATCGGGCGCGGATGGTGTTAGAGTTAAGAATTGAAAATCACTGGTGTTTAGACCCTTGTCCCGAATGTGCGCGCGCTGAGGTACCCGAAAATGGGACAAGATTATTAAAGTTCAATAAAGTAAGATCATGGCAAAAGAAAATTCATTCGATATCGTCTCGAAGACCGATTACGCGGAGCTTACCAACGCTCTAAATCAGACCGAGAAAGAGATCTCGCAGCGCTTCGACTTCAAGGGAAGCAAGGCGGCGGCTGTATTACAGGGTAAGGACCTGCAGCTAACCGCCGAGGACGACACGCGTTTGCGGAATATGAACGACATTCTGCAATCGAAGCTCCTCAAACGCGGCATTTCGCTCAAGGCACTCGACTACCAGACGGCAGAGGCCGCCTCGGGCGGCACGCTTCGTCAGCTCGTCAAGATCCAGCAGGGAATTCCGGTCGACAAGGCAAAAGAGGTCGTGCGGTTCATCAAGGACGAAAAATTCAAAGTCCAGGCGTCCATCCAGGGCGAGACTGTGCGTGTGTCAGGCAAAGACCGCGATACTTTGCAGGAAGTGATGGCGAAACTGAAGGCTCACGACTTCGGTATTGACATGACCTTTGATAATTATCGGAGTAATTAACCGCGAAAGCCGCGAAAGAAACTAAATAAGAGATGGCAGACCTGATCTTCAAGGACGAGAGTTTCGCGATAATGGGAGCTTGCTTTGAGGTCTATTCCGCAAAAGGTTGCGGTTTTGTCGAGCCGATCTATCAGGAATGTTTGGAAATAGAACTCATGCATCGGGGTATTCCTTTTGTTGCTCAGCCGGAACTCGAAATATTGTATCGAGGCCAAAAACTGGCGAGGAAATATCAGCCGGATTTTGTTTGTTACGGAAAGATCATTGTCGAGATCAAAGCCGCACAAAACCTAGCTCGAGAACATCACGCCCAAGTTATGAATTATCTAAAGGCGACGGGTTTTGAGCTAGGTCTTCTAGTGAATTTCGGTCACTATCCGAGGGTTGAAAGCGAGCGAATCGTAAATTCTACCAGTCAGCGATTGGCATGATCTTTTTTAGTCTTTTTCGCGTATTTCGCGGTTCAATATGCAGAAGTTTGCGGCAGTGAAAAAGGAACTTATCCCGAATTCGGCGGCTCGTCGTGTGTTTGGCTTGATCGGCTCGGAGATGGGGTTGATCGAGGCGGAGTTTGAGAGGCAGGTTTCTTCGAATATTCAGGTCATCAATTATCTGGGCGATTATCTTCGCGCGTCGGGCGGCAAGCGGATCAGGCCGGCGTTATTGGTGTTGGCACATCACGCCATCGATAAGGGCGAGAGACCGGAGAGCGTTATTCGAATGGCGACCGTGATGGAGATGCTTCATACGGCGACGCTGGTTCATGACGACATTATCGATAATGCGGATATTCGGCGAAATCGACCTTCGGTGAACGCACGGTTTGGTAATCAGACGGCGGTGTTGATGGGCGACTGGCTTTATATGTCGGCCTTTGAGACAACGACGCTTGAGCGTTCGCTGGATATTATTGACATTTT
Source organism: Acidobacteriota bacterium (assembly GCA_031408595.1). Classification (GTDB taxonomy): domain Bacteria; phylum Acidobacteriota; class Blastocatellia; order Pyrinomonadales; family Pyrinomonadaceae; genus OLB17. Next base: position 3,305 of record JANNWQ010000019.1, read on the forward strand.
GACGCGATTGACGCGGAAGATGACCGAGGGCGAGTTGATCCAGTTGACGCGGATCGGGCGGCTGGATATCTCTGAGAACGAGTATTTTGACATCTTGAAGCGAAAGACGGCGTATCTATTCTCATCTTGCTGCGAGGTCGGAGCCATTCTCGGCGGTGCAAACGCTGAGGAACGCGAAGCTCTGCGAGCCTACGGAATGGATCTCGGCATCGCCTTTCAACTCTCCGACGACATCCTCGATCTGACCGCCGACAGCAAAGACCTCGGCAAGGCCGCCGGTTCGGACCTGCTCGAGGGCAAACTCACTTTGCCTCTGATCTACCTACTCGAAAAGCGTCCCGAACTCACGCCCCAGCTCGAAGAGATCATGTTCGATGGCGAATATCGCACGATCTCACGCGAAGAGCTTAAATCGGGCCTCGTCTCCCTCGGCATTATAGATTCCATAAAGCAGCGGGCGACAAGCCACGCTGAGGCGGCAAGAAAAAGTCTTGCTGTTTTGGGTGATTCAGAGTATCGTTCTAGTTTAGAAGAAGTTTTGTCATTTGTGACCGACAGAACAACGTAAGCGCTAATATCTCAATAATCTACAATTCATTTTCGATTGCTCGTGTAAGTTGATCTATTTCAGTATGTTAGACGAAACACTTATTACAACGCTTGAACAAAGTCTCGACCAAACTCGCAATGCTCAGCGGCGTCTCACTGCCCGTTTGCGAGAGGCCGAGGGCGAGGTTGAGAACCTCCGACTTGAGATCAATGCCCTCGAGAACAGTGCCGCACAGACTGAGAAAGCGATCCATAGCCTCTTGGTTGCGACGCGCGGATCGCGTTCGCTTGGCAATTCTTTTTCGATGGACGATTCAATGCACCTTAGCGACCGTTCAGCCTCTGAACGCGGGCGCATGGCGTCGGCTCATCGCGACTCGCCATCGGATAACACTTTGAATTTCCCGACCTCAACGAGTCGAACTATCCCCTCGATCCACACAAACTTTGAGCCGATCAGTAGCCGTTTTAACGACCGCACGATCACACAGGCGTGTACGCTGATCCTGCGCGAGTCAGGCGGTCCGCTGCATGTCAATGAGCTATACAACCTCCTCGTCGCAGGCGGGATGAAATTTAAGGGAAATAATCCGACGATCTCGGTTGCGGTTTCACTCAGCCGAAATAATCGCTTTCGTAAGGTAGATCCCGGCACATTCGATCTGGTCATGCGCGAAGCAAATAAGGCTGCATCCTAATCGCGGTAAAGTTTTGATCTTTCGGCCCCTCCAAAATTCTGTTGCGCAAGGGCGTTACAGACGTTTGGAGGGTTGCCTTTTTTTGGGTACGGCGTGACAATATAGGGTCAACTTGGATACTGGAGAAATGATGAACGGAAAACATATTTTTGGGGCTGCTAAGTTTCGTGTGCGAAGCATTTTTCTTTTAACCGTGCTGGCCATGACCTTGATGGCAGTTGGGGTTGAGGCCCAAAAGGTAAGGCTCCGGTCGCAGATTACGCCTAACTGTGGTGTGGGCGGAATAGATAAGTTTTCCGATATCTTTGCTGACGGCAACATTGCGGTTCAGGGCGGCTATAACTGCCGCGGAGCCGCCATCTATAATGTTTCGAATCCGGATGCTCCGACTCTGCACACTTGGTACAACCCGATCCGACCGGGCACCGCAAGCACGACCGAACAGTTTCTTGAGGCGATCGTCGTTGGGAATCGCGGCTATTTTGGCAGCGGTAACGGTGGCGGAGTCTACATTGTGGACCTGACCAATCCTGCCATTCCGACGCTGTTAGGGAGAGTTACCTCGACCAATGGAAATGGGCACTCTAGCATCCACGAGATGATGGTCTTTAATCAAGGCGGAGCGACGTATCTGCTTGAGAATTTTAATGCGACAAGTGTCAAGGCTCTCAAAATCATTGATATCACAAACCCTGCGGCAGCCGTCCTGAAGTGGGAATTTTCCCCGGTCGATAACCCCTGGGTGCATGCTTTTCATATACGCGGCGACCGGATGTATACGTCGGGTTGGGGCGGTAGGCTCGAGATCTACGACATTGCGAATCTTGCCAATCGGGCTCCGGTGCTACTCGGCTCGATACTTGGAAATTCGACGAACCACAGTGCATGGACGAGTGAGGACGGGAACTACCTTTATTCTTGCCGCGAAACTGGTGATGGCGATCTACGAGTGTATGATGTTAGAAACCCCGCCCAGCCGGTTCTTGTGCGCGCGATCAAAACGAGCGATCTCGGTCTCAACGCCGTCAGCCCGCACAATCCCGTGGTGATGGAAAATTATTTGTACATTGCGTGGTATCAGGCGGGAATTCAGGTTTTTGATATTACGGATCCGACATTTCCCCGGCATGTAGCTCAGTACGACACCTTTCAGCAAACATTTGCCCCGCCCGAGGAGGAGCTAGAAAAGCTCGCTAACCCGGAGCCGTGGGATATAGTCTGTGGAACTGCGAGCGGGCGAAATGTCCTTCCCTCGACCTACAATGGGAATTGGGCCGTTTTTCCATTCCTCGGCCAGAACAAGATACTTGCCGGGGATATGGCCAATGGGCTATTGGTGCTTGACGCCTCACGTATAGCCGCGCCGCTCAAGAATCGCGTCTCCGACTTTGACGGTGACGGGCACACCGATCTCTCGGCCTTCCGACCGGGTAGTGGTGACTGGGAGATCCAATACAGTTCGAATTCGTTAACGTTAAGTTCCAATTTTGGGCTCACCGGCGACGTTATCGTGCCGGGCGATTTTAATGGTGACGGTAATGTTGAGCAGGCGATATATCGTCCCTCGACGGGCACCTGGTGGTTCCGAAATCCGACCGGACCATTTACGGCCGTGCAGTTCGGGCTCGCTGAGGACATTCCGGTAGCGGCTGATTATGATGCGGACGGGCGTACCGACATTGCTGTTTGGCGGCCTTCGACCTCGGTCTGGTATATCCTTCAGAGTTCGCTCGGACTAAAGATAGTGAAATGGGGCCTCAGTACCGACAAGCCGGTGACGGGTGATTTCGAGGGTGACGGAAAGGCCGACATCGCCGTCTGGAGACCGTCAGATGGTGTATGGTATGTGCTGCAAAGCTCGTCCAATCTACCGCTTTATGCCAGATGGGGCGCGAATGGTGACAAACCGTTGAGTGCGGATTTTGACGGCAACGGTAGGACCGATTTTGCGGTTTATCGTCCATCGAATGGAACCTGGTACATTCTTGATCCCGCAGCAACTCCCACGGTCAGGGGCTACAACTGGGGGCTCGCCGACGACATGCCGATCCCGGCCGATTATGACGGTGACAGCAAGGCCGACGTGACTGTTTTCAGGCCAAGTACCAACCAGTGGTATCGGATAAACAGTTTGAATTCCACGTTCGATATTCGCGTATTTGGACTGCCGGGCGACACGCCGTCGCCGTCGTCGGTTCAACCGCGCTAAATGCTGCGACACACTTAGATTAGCTCAAAGTTTGCATCGCTTGACTTTGGGCTTTTTGTTTCTATGATTGCAGTATGCAACTGCAAATGACGATCTCGAGCGGCACCCTCGCAGGCCGCTCCTTTGACCTTCAAACGGGCTTCATAACGATCGGCCGCAGCGAAACTTGCAGCGTCCGGCTCGACCCGCTGACCGAGCGGATCGCATCAAAACAACACGCCTTTATCGAAGCTAGGACAGACGGCTTCCACATCACCGACAACAAAAGTACGAATGGCACGCTGGTCAATGGCCAGCGGATCGAATCTGCTCGATTAACTGATGGGGACGAGATCCAGCTTGGGGCCAACGGTGTGACGGCAAGGATATCGATCAAAGGTTCGACATCGCCGGCGGCCGCTTCAAGGCAATTTCAGATCGAGCAGTTCAATCAGGTGGCGGCTCAGGAACCGTTGAATCTGCAGGCTTCGCTGCATAACTTCGGACTCGGCGGAGCAGCTGTCGTCAAACCCGAACCTTCCAAAACCGGAACATATATCGGTATCGCGGTAACGATTTTCGCCGTTATCTTCATGTCGATGATCGTGGCGTTGATCATCTTCGCAAGCGTAGGCGTCGTTCCTGCGATCATCGCGACGGTGGTTGCATTTGTGCCGGCGATGATCTATATCCTTCCGATCGTATGGCTTGACCGTTACGACCCGGAACCCTCGTGGCTGCTAGCGCTCGCCTTTGCGTGGGGCGGACTTGTCGCCGTGATCATTTCTTTCGTCGTCAATACTGCGGTCGGTGAGGTCGCTTACGCTGTTACGCAGAGTCCGGACGCCGCGACGTTCCTCGGAGCTGTAGTCTCTGCACCGATCTTCGAAGAGGCATCAAAGGGTCTCGGACTCGTTGTTTTGCTGGTATTTTTCCGGCGATATTTTGATGATGTTCTTGATGGAATCGTGTTCGCCGGCGTTATTGCACTTGGTTTTGCGACCGTTGAAAATGTCCTTTATTATGGACGGGCTGTTGGTGGCGGCGGACTGGGCGGACTCGGGGTGCTGTTCGTGCTGCGAGGAATATTCTCACCGTTTGCGCATGTGACGTTCACGATCATGACCGGTATCGGATGCGGGATCGCGAGGGAATCGCACAAGACCGCGGTTCGAGTATTGATGCCCGTGCTTGGTTATTTTGGAGCTGTTGCTTTGCATGCGATCTGGAATGGTGTGGCTGTCATTGGCGGTATTGAAGGCTTCGCGGCTAGTTATATTTTCCAGTTCATATTCTTTTGCATTCTTGTGATCGGCAGTTTGCTGATCATGTGGCGACAAAACAGAATACTGAAAGAGATGCTCGCCATCGATATCGCCCGCGGACTGATCCCTGCCGATCTTGCCAAAAAGGCCACATCTGCCTTCCTTAGTTCGTTCTGGATTTTTGGTGGACTGTTCGAGGGCAAATTCAAAGCTCGAACCCGATTTGTCCGAGCCGTCGGAAAGCTCGGCCTTAGCTACTGGCACATCCAGCGAGCAACTGCCGCGCAGGGGCAGACGGGCAGCTTTCAACAGAATCCGATTCTGCGCGATGAGGTGTTGAAATGGCGGGATCAGGTG
>JANNWQ010000020.1:0-6444 GCA_031408595.1 Acidobacteriota bacterium
GAAAATATTTGATTACGCATTTAGCGTCGGAGTTCTTCATCACACTCCCGACCCGAAAAAAGCGTTTATTTCACTCGCCTCAAAAGTGAAAAGCGGAGGCAGTATTTCGGCGTGGGTTTACGGCGCGGAAAATAACGAATGGATCACGAATTATGTTGATCCGGTTCGAACCGGATTTACATCGCAGATCTCGCAGCCAATCCTGTATCAATTATCCAAGCTGCCGACACTCGGAGTATTCTTATCAACCAAGCTCGTTTATCGCCCTTTGAACTCGATCGCTAAACCAGTCGCCAACAAACTTTTTTACAATGAATACTTAAATCACCTCGGCACCTTCGGCTGGCGCGAACAGCACAACATCGTCTTCGACCACCTCGTCGCCCCAACCGCGTACTATATCTCAAAAACAGATTTCGCCGGATGGTGGAACGAAATAAATGCAGAGAATGTCGAGATAACTTGGCATAATGAGAATAGTTGGTGTGGGTTTGGGAAGATAAATTAGCCAGAGAGAAATTTAACAAGATAGACAGGATGATCAGGATGATTTATTGACCGTCCCGATCGTTGTTCTTAGTTTTTATCCTGTTTATCCTGTACATCCTGTTTGAATTATTTCGTTTATGAAGTTCGCCAAGGGCATCGACAAAAAATACCGAAGATCCGTTGAGGACGCCTTCGCGGCGATCATCGCTAACGGCAACGATTTTCATCGGCATATGATGAACGAGATCATCGAGTCGGAGATGCTGGTGCGGGTGCAGCCGGTCGTGGAGATAAATGCGTCGGGGATAACCGGCGTGATCGATTCCGAGGCGACGAAAGAGCGGATGCGGGAGGAGCGTTTGAGTCTTCGCGAGGCGTTGGGCGAGATCTATATCGCCATTGCTGAGGAGACCATCGACACGGGAGGACAGCGAGGTTGTGAGGGCACATTTGTCCACGAAGGCCGTCATGCATACGACTTCGCCCAGACGATAGAAAGCATCTCGAACGCTGACGTTAATCCGCTAAGCATCTTTAATCCAACGCTTTACGAGCTAGAGTGGGAAGCACACAAAACCGCCGGCGATTACATGCTCGCCATCGACAAGCACGACTACCTCGACGAAGGCCTGCAGCTAATGATCCTCTGCAGCACAGAAACCGGCAAATGCGAGGTCAGCGACGACGGCATCCGGCGGCGTCTAAACGAAAGCTACGGCCTCTTCGCCGACGGCCATCAAGGCTCACTCGCGAGCGAGATGATGGGACTAAGAATCTAAGAACTTAGCCACGAATAACACGAATGGCACGAAGCAGAGATAAGTTCTTATTCGTGTCATTCGTGTAATTCGTGGCAAAATATCTCTTATGAACGCAGCACTTCCGCAAGAGATGCAGCAGCACACATACGCCATCATGGACGAGGTCGAGGGCTCGCACTGGTGGTTCGTTGGCCGGCGCGCAATTCTTGATAGCTTTCTCGGCTCGATAGTCGAAAAGATCCGCATTCCGCATTCCACACTCCGCATTTTAGATGTCGGCTGTGGCACGGGCGCAAATATCGAAATGCTCTCGCAATACGGTGAGGCCGAAGGCGTCGACGTTTCGGATGATGCACTTGAATTTTGCCGACGCAAAGGCTTAAAAGTACAAAAAGGCCTTGCCGAGACTCTACCGTACGCCGACGAATCATTCGATCTGACCACCGCTCTCGACGTTGTCGAACATCTCGATGACGACATCGCCGGGCTCAAAGAGATGTTTCGCGTCACAAAACGCGGCGGCTATTCGCTGATCTTCGTGCCCGCATTCATGTGGCTGTGGGGCGTGCAGGACGACATTTCGAACCACCGCATCCGCTACACGAAATCGCAGATAGTCGAACGCCTGAAAACAGCCGGTTACGAGATCGAGCGTGCGACCTACGCCAACTGGACGTTCTTCGCACCGATCCTCGGCGGCCGCACCATCATGAAACTCACCGGCATCAAACCCGAATCAGAGAACAACATCACCATCAACGGCCTTAACGGCATCTTCGGCAAGCTCTTCGGCGCTGAAAGATTTTGGCTGCGGAATTTCAACTTTCCTTTCGGAGTATCGATCGTTGTAGTAGCGAGGAAAGCGGCGTGAGCGATATCAAAGTCGAGATCTGTGTAGATTCCGTCGATTCAGCCGTCGCTGCCCAGGCGGGCGGCGCGGACCGCGTCGAGCTTTGCGACAACCTAATGGAAGGCGGCACGACACCGAGTTTCGGGGCGATCGAGGTTGCGAGAAAACTGCTCAACATCAAACTCCACGTAATCATCCGCCCACGCGGTGGGGATTTTCTTTACTCCGCTACTGAATTTGAGATCATGAAACGCGACATCGAAGCTGCAAAGAGTCTCGGCGTTGACGGTGTCGTGATCGGCCTGATCGACAGCGACGGAAATGTCGATGTGCCGCGAACTGCTGACCTTGTCGAGCTTTCACGGCCAATGACAGTTACTTTCCATCGAGCATTCGATGTATGCCGTGATCCATTGAAAGCCATCGACGAACTCGCCGAGATCGGCGTCGACCGCATCTTGACCTCCGGCCAGGAGGCGACGGCGGTCGAGGGGCTCGATATGTTAGCCGATTGTGTTCAACACGCCGCTGACCGAATTACGATCATGGCCTGCGGAAATCTCAACGAACGGAATATCAATAGAGTCATCAGCTCCACCGGTGTTAGCGAGGTACATTTCACCGCAATCGCCGATATTTCGAGTGAAATGCAATTCCGCAACGACCGCGTCTTCATGGGCGGCACGCTTCGGCCGGCTGAATATTCCCGCAGCGTGACCGACGCTGATAAAGTTCGTACGGCTATCGCCGCTATATAAATACAGCCGCAAACTGCACTTTTCCAATGAAAAGTGTAAATTAGTAAGTTCGTTGCCCGGTATGGAACTTACTGACACAAATCAGAAAAATCCCGAACTATCGCTCTTCCTACCTGTACTGGATGAGGAAGAGAATCTGCGCCCGATGCACGCAAAGATCGCGGCCGCACTCGACGCTCTAGGCAAAACGGCCGAGGTGATCTTTGTCGATGACGGCTCGACGGATAAGAGCCTTGAGATATTAAAGGAAATTGCCGCCGGCGACGACCGTGTTCGCGTGATCAGCTTGCGTCGTAATTACGGTCAAACTGCCGCGATGTCAGCGGGAATCGACGCCGCAAAGGGCGATATTCTTATCCCGATGGATGCCGATCTGCAAAATGATCCGGCGGATATCAACCGCCTGCTCGACAAGCTCGACGAAGGCTACGACGTCGTCTCAGGCTGGCGAAAGAATCGTCAGGACAAGCTCATCTCGCGAAAGATCCCTTCGCAGATAGCCAATCGCATCATCTCGTGGATAGGCGGCGTGCCGCTGCACGATTACGGCTGCTCGCTCAAGGCGTATCGCCGTGACGTGATCCAGGACGTCAAGCTCTACGGCGAGATGCACCGCTTCATCCCGATCTACGCCAGCTGGGCAGGTGCCCGCGTGACCGAGATACCCGTCGATCACCACGCCCGCACGATGGGCAAATCGAAATACGGCATTTCGCGCACGATCAAGGTCGTCTTCGACCTCATGACCATCAAGTTTATGGCGTCGTATGGAACGAAGCCAATATACGTTTTCGGCACGTTTGGCATGCTCGCGTTCTTTCTGTCAGTCATCGCGGGTATTTGGGCGATCGTTCTGAAACTGTATGGCACGTCGTTCATTCTCACCCCTCTGCCGGTGATCACCGTGGTCATGCTCGCGATCTCGATGCAGTTCTTTCTTATGGGACTGCTTGCTGAATTGCTCGTTCGCACGTATCACGAGTCGCAGAATAAGGCGATATATGCGGTCCGGGAGAAGATCGGATTTTGAAATGTGACCAGTAAGCCGTGAGCCGTGAGCAGACTCGATCTTTGCTGACTGCTGACTGCTGACTGCTTACCGCTTACTTTATGTGCGGCATCACAGGCTGGGTAAACCTCGAAAAATCTAATTCACACAATCACACCGAAGCCGTGCTGCATTCGATGTGCGAACGCATTCTGCATCGCGGGCCTGATAGTGAAGGCTTCTGGATGGACGAAACGGTCGCGCTTGGGATGCGACGTTTGTCGATCATTGATCTCAAAACCGGCGACCAGCCGGTTTTTAGCGAAGACAAGAGCGTCGTAGCGATGCAGAATGGCGAGCTATACAACTATCGCGAGGTCCGCGAGGGTCTTCAGAAGAAAGGCCATAAGTTCGTTACACGCACCGACACTGAGATCATTCCATTTCTTTACGAAGAGTACGGCGAGGATTTTGTTAATCATCTGAACGGCATGTTCGCGATCGCCCTCTGGGACACCCGAAGAAAAAAGTTGATTCTTGCCCGTGACAGGTTCGGTGAAAAACCTGTCTATTACGGTGTTTTTGATGGCAAGCTGCTCTACGCCTCTGAGCCAAAAGCGATAATCGCTCATCCGTCGGTAAAGGCCGAGCTCAACCTCGATGCCCTGCGACACTATCTCAGTTACGATTACGTCCCAGCTCCCCACTCCATCTACAAAGGCATCTTCAAGCTCCCCGCTGCGCACATCCTGACCGTCGAAAATGGCGAGATCAAGACGCGGCGGTATTGGAATCTCACATGGTCAGAACCGGGAGCGATAGCGACTGGGTTCCGGATTCCCGAGAATTCGAACGGAACGGATCGACCGATGTCCGTTAGCAGCAAAGCTACAGAACTCCGCGACCTCCTCTCCGACGCAGTCCGCATGCGACTCGTCGCCGATGTTCCACTTGGTATCTTGCTCTCAGGGGGCATCGATTCGTCGGCGGTCGCGGCATTTGCGACTCAACATGCAACGGAACGAGTAAAGACCTTCTCGATCGGTTTCGAAGAAGATTCGTTTGATGAGTCAAAATACGCACGCCAGGTCGCCAAGCATTTAAACACAGAGCATTACGAGGAAAAACTGAGTGCGACGAAAGCCGGCGATCTGATCACCGAAATCGGTTCCTGGCTCGACGAGCCGATGTCGGATGGATCGTTGATACCGACCTTTCTCCTCGCGCAGTTTGTTCGAAAGCATGTGACAGTTGCCCTCGGCGGCGATGGCGGCGACGAGCTTTTTGCCGGTTATCCGATGTATTACGCTCACAAGGTTGCTGAGATGTACTCAGCTATTCCGGGCTTCGTCCGCTCCGGCATTATCGAACCGGTCGTTAAACGCCTGCCGGTCTCGACAAAAAATATGTCCTTCGATTACAAGGCAAAACGCTTTGTACGCGGGGCTAATCTCGATACGATCGAACGGCATCATTCGTGGTTTGGCTCATTCAGTCTCGATGAGCAAGCTCTGTTGCTGACGCCTGCCATCAAGGAGCAGACATCGAACGACATCTATCGCGATGCCCGCGAAATGCTCGAGCTTTGCGACGCCAAAACCGAGATCGAGCGGATGCAGTACCTCGATATTAATTTCTACATGGCCGAGGACATCTTGACCAAGGTCGACCGCGCATCGATGGCCGTGAGCTTAGAGACGCGTGCGCCGTTCCTCGACCCACGCGTCGGCCAATTTGCCGCGTCGATACCGCTCGACTACAAGCTTCGCGGAAGCCGTGGCAAGTACATTCTCAAAAGATCGCTCGAAGGCCTGCTCCCCGACGAGATCCTGCATCGCAAAAAGAAAGGCTTTGGCATCCCCGTCGCCGAATGGCTCAAGGGCCGCCTAAACCCGCTAATGCACGACCTCCTCGCACCGGAACGGCTTAAACATCAAGGCATTTTCAACCCAACCTACGTCCAGACCCTGATCGCTGAACACGAAAAAGGCATCGCCAGCCACCACAAACAGCTCTGGACGATGCTTGTTTTCCAGCTTTGGTACGATAATTTTCTAAACCCTTAGAAAGGTTATTCACATTGCCGTTGCCTTTAGGCAACGGTCGATCGCACAAATATCTTCGGGCTTTAGCCCAATTTCGGCTAAAGCCAAGAAACTGGATGTATTTAACCGTTGGCTAAAGCCAACGGCAATTTGAAAACCGAAAGACGACCTATCGCGTGAGTTTCTTCGCACCTTCGCGTATCATTTCCGTATGGCATCTCTTTATCCTGAAATCGAACCGTTCGACAGCGGAATGCTTGCTGTTTCGGACATTCACACGATCTATTACGAACGCGTCGGCAATCCTGAGGGCATTCCCGTCGTCTTTTTGCATGGCGGGCCGGGCGGCGGGTTGATACCGCTTTACCGGCAGTTTTTTGATCCGGCGACGTATCACGTTATCCTTTTTGACCAACGCGGTTCGGGCAAGTCCACACCTCATGCGGAGCTGCGGGAGAATACGACTTGGGATTTGATCAAGGATATCGAGACGTTGCGTGAGAAGTTTGGGATCGAGAAATGGCACGCATTCGGCGGCTCGTGGGGCTCGACG
>JANNWQ010000021.1:0-3179 GCA_031408595.1 Acidobacteriota bacterium
CCAATTCCCCGCCGCCGATCTGTCTTAGGCCTTGGCCTTTGAGGCCGTAGCGGACGCGGAAGAACATCTCGCCTTCGCGGTGGTCATAATGGACGGTGATCTTGTGCCAGCCAGCCTTCAGCGGGATGACGGCGGATCTGATGGCACGGTCTTTGGTTCCGGCTTCGTCGATCAGCTTTATACCGTCGATCGTTAGTTGCCGATCCCACGTCGAGTCCACCTGAAAATCGTAAACGCCATCGGCGGTTATATTTATATATCCTTCGAATGTCACGCCGAATGTTTTCTTCGGATCGATCTGGTTTGCAAACTGCTGCAACCCTATCGAACGAGACTCGCCTTTCTGTGCGGGCGTGTCTTGCCCATACGCATTGCTCGGAACGTAGAGCGAATAGATGACGCCCGGAGTCTTGCCCGTCGGCTCGACCGCCGGAAGCATCTCGCGGCGGATGAGGGTCGCGGCATAGACAACGCTTTTACGGCCAATGCTATTCGCGACAACGGTCTTTAGCTCGATCTTTTCGTCCTGTTTTAGCTCTACGGTGATCGGTTTGTCATAGACACGCGACTTTTCATCCGGCGTTGTTCCGTCGAGCGTGTAATAGATCTTCGTGCCGACTGCGGGCGTCAGTTCGACTGTCGCTTTGCCGTCACCGCCGACCACCATGTTCTTTAGGCCGACTGGTTCCGGAATGCGGTAGTTTACTTTTTGTTTATCGAGAAGCAGGAAATTGGCCGACATCCGTTTTGTAAAATCCGCAAAATTCTTATTCTCCGGCGTCGACCAGACGACCTCGGCGAGGGCGAGCATTCGCGGGAATGCCATGTATTCGATCGCGGCGGGAGTCTCGAGATATTCGCTCCAGATGTTGGCTTGGGCACCGAGGATGTATTTTTGCTCGTCGGCGGTCAGCTCCTTTGGGATCGGGTCGTAGCTGTAAACCTTTTCGAGCGGAAGGTAACCGCCAATATTCAGCGGCTCAAAGGCCGGGTCTCCCTGGCCGTAGTCGAAGTAGCAAAAATCCGTCGGCGTCATTATCACATCGTGCTTTGCCTTCGCCGCAGCGATGCCGCCTCTTATACCGCGCCACGACATCACCGTCGCATTCGGTGCAAGGCCGCCCTCCAGGATCTCGTCCCAACCGATGATCTTTTTGCCTTTAGAGTTTACGAACTTCTCCATCCTGCGGATGAAATAACTTTGTACCTCGTGCTCGTCCTTCAGGTTCTCACGCTTCATCAGATCCTGTACGAACGGCGATTCTTTCCAAAAGTCTTTGAGAACTTCGTCACCGCCAATATGGACATAAGGCGAATCGGGAAATAGCTTGATCGTCTCGTCGAGTACGTCTTCGAGAAACTTGAATGTCACATCCGTCGGGCAAAAGACTTCCTTAAAGATGCCCCACGTTTTCTTAACCTCGTATTTATAGTCTGTCTTGCACCCAAGCTCAGGATACGCAGCCAACGCAGCGGAAGCGTGCCCGGGAAGTTCGATCTCTGGGATCACATTGATATATCTCGCTTTCGCATAAGCAACCACATCTCGAATCTCCGCCTGTGTATAAAAGCCCTCGACCGGCCGGCCGTCGCCCTTAAATATCGTCGAATAAACTCCCTCATGACTCTCCGGCCGCTTCGACCCGATCTCGGTCAACTTGGGATACTTCTTGATCTCGATCCGCCAACCCTGATCGTCAGTCAGATGCCAGTGAAACTGGTTGAACTTGTACTGGGCAAGCAGATCTATGTATCTCTTTACAAACGAAACCGGCATAAAATGCCGCGAAACGTCGAGGTGCATTCCTCGATAGGAGAAGCGGGGTTGATCTTTTATGCTGACCGCCGGAATGTTGATCTGGGCTCCATTCTTCTGGGGCAGTAATTGAAGGAGTGATTGGACACTGTGAAAAAGGCCCTCCTGGTTCCCCATAAGGAGAACCACATCCTTATTAACCGAAAGCATATAATCGGTAGCGTCCTGAAACCGCGCTCGACTCAGTACAATGATGTTCTTATCACTCGATCCCTGATCAGCGATCTTTAACCGAAAGCCATATTGCCGCAAGAGCGCCGAATTGAGCCCTTCGGCAATCACACGAGCTTCTTCATCCCAAATGATGATCTTTGTTGACTTCGTTAGCTTGAAAACACCAACACCCGACTTTACCCATACGGGTTTTGGAATAATATTAGTCTCGTCAGCTTGAGCGAACGCGAAAGAAGCAAAAATAAGACAAAACGCGATGGCGAAGAGCGTGTATTTCATGGTTATTGAACGGAGCTTTGTTGGTTTAGAACTTGGCTCCAATCATAACAAATCCAGAAAGTCGTTCAATTCTTTTGGCAGCGGCTGGGTGAATTCCATTCTTTCCTGCGTTTTTGGATGTGTAAAGGAAAGCTGTTCGGCGTGGAGGAAGAAGCGGGGCATTGAGGCGATGGCGTTGCGGACGGTGTGGTCCATTATTGTGTTGTCGCGGCCTTCGTTGTAGATCTCGTCGCCGACGACGGGGTGATTGATGTAGCCCATGTGGACGCGGATCTGGTGCGTGCGGCCGGTTTTGATCTCGACGTCGAGGAGCGTGAATTTGTCGTAGCGCTTTCGCACTTTCCACAGTGAAAGGGCATTGCGGCCATGCGTCGCGACCTTCATCCGCAGGCGGTTGTGCTTGTTACGGCCGATCGGGGCCTCGACCTTGCCGATCTTCTGTTCGGGCGAGCCGTGGACGAGGGCGATGTAGGACTTATAGACCTCGCGTTCGCGAAACTGCTCTGACAAAGCCTCGTGTATCTCATCTGTTTTCGCAACGACGATCAGCCCCGAAGTGTCTTTGTCGAGACGATGGACGATGCCGATACGGATGCTGTCCGGGTCTTGCCGGTTCTGCTCAGCAAAAGATTCGGCAAAATGAAACGCGATCGCGTTCGCCAGCGTCCCGGTCTGCACACCTGCTCCGGGATGAACGACCATACCCGCGGGTTTGTTGATCACAGCGAGAAACTCATCCTCGTAAACAATGTCGAGCGGAATATTCTCTGGCTCAAATCTCGCGACGGGAGCCTCGACCAGATCGATCTCGATCTCGTCATTCTCGCGAACCTTGTACGACGGCTTTACTGCCTTATCGTTGACGAGAACATCCTCATTATCGATCAGCCGCTGCAGCCGCGAACGTGAC
>JANNWQ010000022.1:0-2113 GCA_031408595.1 Acidobacteriota bacterium
CATCCGCCACCATTCGCATCCTGCGTACACGCCCGAGCCGGACATCGTCCACGAAGCCATCGGCCACATCCCGATGTTCACCAACCCGAATTTTGCCGACTTTTCACAATTCATCGGCCACGGAGCCAGGATCGCGACCGACAAACAGCTCGAAGAACTCGGCCGCCTCTACTGGTTCACCGTCGAATTCGGCATGGTCGAGCACGAAGGTTCGATCAAAGCCTACGGCGCGGGATTATTGTCATCATTCGGCGAACTAGAACACGCTTTCTCCGACCAAGTCGAACGCAGGCCCTTTAATTTGGAACAGGTCATCAACCACGAATACACCTACAGCGACATGCAAAAAGTACTGTATGTCGTGCCTTCGTATGCGGAATTGAAAGAGGTGACGCGGAAATATATTGAGAGTTTTGGAAAATAGTTGTCTTATCGGACAACTTATTGTAGGATTCTTATGAGCGAGAATGTTAGAGAAGTCATTCTGTTCAAGCGGTATTTTGATGAGTTTTTTGACATGCAGACGCCAAAGGTTCAGGAGAAGCTCTACTGGTCGATAAAGATCCTACGAACTTATGAGCTCATCCCGCGAAATCACTTGAAGGCTCTGGCCGGAACGGATGGATTGATGGAAATGCGGACGCAGTTTGGCGGGAATATCTATCGCGTATTCTGCTTCTTTGACGAAGGGAAAATAGTCGTTCTTATGAATGGCTTCCAGAAGAAAACCGAAAAGACGCCGCAGAATGAGATCGACCGTGCCTTGCGAATAAGAGAGGAATACTATGCTGAAAAAGGGTGACACTAGAACGATCGACGAGTTTGCGGATGAAAAATTCGGCAAGGTCGGTACGCCCGGACGAGACGCCGTCGAACAAGGTTTCGAGGAATTCAGATTAGGATTTATGATCCAAGAAGCCCGGAAGAAAAAAGGGCTGACCCAACAGGAGCTGGCCGATAAATGCGGAACGAATAAGGCTTATATTTCGCGAGTCGAAAATGATATCAAAGACGTCCGCCTTTCAACGCTGCGGAAGATCATTGAATCCGGTCTGGGCGGTGAATTGGAGTTGGCGATCAAGCTTTAGTTCAAGCAGTTTTATGAATGGTGAGACCGAATACCAAATCTCAGTGAAAATGCTCGACGACCTCATCGATCAAGTTGGTGAGGACGAGTCGCATCCGCTTGCTTCGATGATGGATGTTTTGTCGGGTTTGATCGAAAACTACGAGAACGCTCATGTGCCGGAATTGGCATTGAGAAATTAGCCGTCATTTGGGAATCAAGTTTTGATGGTCGGGAAGTTTGTGAAGAAATTAATATTTATTCTTCTGTTTTCGTTTTCGGTGTTTCCTCAGAAAGGCCAGGAGACGCCTTATTCAAAAGGCTTGCGGGCTTGTTTGGACAAAGAGTTCGCAAGCTACGCAAAATTCTCAGAACGAAATCTACGCAGCGTATTTGTCGAACACGACTTCTACTTAACCCGTGAACTCCCGACTCAACTCGGTGAAACAAAGGTTCAGTATTTAAGTGACTCCGAGCTGATCGCAAAATACAAGCTGCTTTCCAAGGCAGACCGAGAACGGGGAGTTCCGTTCATTAAAATCTTCCCACTAAGCGAGAAGGAAGATAAGCTGATGTTTGCCTATAACAATTACTGGATTACTTATTCTGAGAAGGGCGGCTTTTTCTCGCAAAAGAAGGCCATGTATCGACACGCTTTAGAAGGCGGTTGTCATGCACATATCGGGTTCGACCCTATACAGAAGCGATTTGTCATCGAAAAAGTTGAACTTTGGGGCGTATAAGCAGCCTTCTCAGGAAAAATCTCTAATCATGATCACAGAAACACAAACAGCAATTAACACAGAAACAGCGGTCAAAAATCCGCTTGGGCTTAAGAAGATACATCACGTGGAATTCTACGTCGGCAATGCTAAGCAGGCGGAGTTTTATTATCGTAAGGCGTTCGGGTTTTCGCGGCATGCTTATCGCGGGCTTGAGACGGGCAGTCGCGATGTGACGAGCTATGTGATGCGGCAGACGAATATCAATTTCGTGCTGACGACGCCGCTCTCGCCGGAGCATCCGGCCGCCGAGCATATCAAGCAG
>JANNWQ010000023.1:0-5586 GCA_031408595.1 Acidobacteriota bacterium
TGCCGTGCCAAAACTGCAAACGATGCACGGAGCGCCATATTTTTCGACTGCTGAAAATGTGTTGACCAGGCGGTCAGAGCCTGCGTCTTCGAGTGGAAAATAGTCGATCTGCATGCCAAAGTCGAGATCGTTTGTGACGAGTAGAGGCTCGACGTCAAATTGCTTCGAGATAAACGACAGCATCGCTGTATTGATCTCCGGAACGACCGAACTCACAATCGCAGCCGATATGCCTTGGAAGAGTTTGTCGGCTACAGCCTTCGTGAGGCCAACGGCATTAATGCCGCGAATCGTCGGGATCGAGAGTTTGGAAATAAGCTGTTCGCCGTCGAAGAGACCGAACTTGGTGCGGGAATTTCCAATGTCAACGGCGAGGAGCATGGAGTTCAATTACGAATTACGAATTACGAATTACGAATTGTCGATTTCAGATCGTATTTCGTAATTGTTAATTCGTAATTGCATCTAGCCTTGCAGCGGCAATCCGTCGTAGATCACGTTCCAGCCATTCACGCGGCTTGTACGCAGGCTCTTGGTGAACCATTCGACGGCAGCCGACGGGTCGTCATAGATCTGGACTGCGGGGCGGTCTTCGCGGGGATCGACGCGGCAAATCGCGGCGCCGACGGACGCCGTTTTGATGCAGAGCAGAGCGATCATGTCGTTCTTTTGCATCACCGCAGTTCGCATCGATACGTCGTCGTGATCGATCTCGAATTCATCAAATTCGATCAGGTCTTCGTCAAATTCTTCGTCGAGATCCCAATCGGACTCGGATTCAAATTCATTACTCATACAGTTCTTAAACGGTACACGCTTCGGCGGCAAAACTCAATTCGTACTTAACCTCGGCGTGATTTTTGACGAGCATTTCTTCGGCAATGCGGTTGCCGGTTCGGCGGTCGATGACCTCACGCCAGATCTCGTTCTCACGAAAATTCTTTCCGTCTTTCGAATAGAGGCGGTGTTCTTTTTCTATCACGTGGTAGGTGTACAGAGTCTCACGGTCGGTGTAGATCGCACCTTTTAGATGATCGTCTGTCAGCCAGGTTCGAATCTGAAATGTGAGGTCGGTCGGGTTGTGAAAACGCAGGTCGACGTAGTTGTAAAACACGCCGGCACCTGAGCCGAAGGGAAGCACCCGATTTTCGTCTGGGAACGGATCAAAGCTGTGATGATGTCGCTCGACTATCCCAAGCGGCGTGTGCAGAGCCATCCAGTAGAGCAAATTCGCCAACTGACACAGCCCACCGCCGACTCCGCGGACGACCTCACCCTGCGATAGCTGCATTCCTTCGTGATAGCCCTTCGCCGCAGTTGCTTCGCCGATCTGTCGCCAGAATGAGAACGTCTGGCCGGGTTTGATGAGAATTCCGTCGATCGTCGGACACGAGATCTTAAGATTCTTGACCTTGTTTTCCTGAAGTTCGGGATCGGAGTTTCCAAGCCTGCGTCGCAGCAACGATTGGTGTTTCTTGCTCGTGTATTTGAGATCATCCTTGCTTATTTCCGACGCAAACTTTCCGGCAAGCGGTAGATCGGACAGCGTGCGAAAAGCGCGCTTTTGCCAGATGCGGGTGTGATAAAAGATTGGGTGAATTTCTGAAAGTCTCTGTCTTAAAATCATTTTTTGCCACGAATAACACGAATGGCACGAATAAGAACAATTCGTGAAATTCATGTCATTGGTGGCTAACCTCTCTTAGCCTCTCGACATCTCCGGCCTGGACGATTGTAACCGAACCGTCCGGCGTCTTCATTCTGAGGGCTCCGTTTTCTTCGAGGCCGTCGGTCGTGCCTTCGATCGTGTAAGTTGGCAGCGTGACTCGAACGGCTTTGCCAGAAAAATACGACGATCGATGTCGCCAACTCTGTATGATCTCGCTACAGCCGTTTTCGGAGAGCAACATCTCGTACCAATAACCAATGAAGGCGGCAAGTTTAGTCTCGACAGCGAGCGGGTCGAGAGCACGCGGGCCCATCATCATCGATTCTGATTCGATCGATGTAGCGATCTCGGCGATCTCGTCGGGGAAATTTCGCGATGTGAGATTGATGCCGACGCCGACGATCACGGCGAGGCCGGTTGATGTATCGACGGTTTCGGCGAGAATGCCGCTGATCTTACGTTCGCGGACAAGAATGTCATTTACCCATTTGATGTCAGGGTCTACGCCGAATTCTTTCAGCGTGTCGTAAACTGCTACGCCGGTCATTAGGGTTATCAAAGGCAGGAATTGCGTATCAAGTTTCGGCCTGAGAACGATACTGAAATACAGCCCCGAGCCTCTCTCAGAACTCCAAGTCCGTCCATGCCGCCCGCGTCCGGCGGTTTGTTGGCTGGCGATGACGCACAGGCCTTCGTCCGCACCTTGGCGGGCCTGTCTGGCGGCCTCGGTGTTGGTCGAGTCGATGGTGTCGAAGCGGAGGATGGTGATGTTCATCGAGTTGCTCGCCACAGCGAGTCACAATAATAATTCCTGCTATCAAAAAAGTTCTGCTTTATCTCAAATCCACTCTCCCGGGCCAGAGCTTCTATCATTCGCAAACTATATTTCTGCGAGATCTCCATAAAAACAGCTTCCCATTGGTCGAACTCGAATTCACGTCCGAGTGCGTCGATGCGGACTGTTTGCGTCTCGCGGCTGACGAGGAATGACCGGGCCGAGCCTTCGACGGGGCGGTAGTTGGCGTAATGTGTGAACTTGTCGAGGTCGAAATTGCCGCCGAGTTCGCGGTTTATGCGTGAGAGCAGATTGAGGTTGAATTTCGCGGTCACCCCGGCCGCGTCGTCGTACGCGTTTGCGATGACGTGCGGATCTTTTTGCAGGTCAAACCCAATGAAGAGCAGATCGTCGTCGCTCATCACGGCGCGCAATGAGCGGAAAAATGCGACCGCCTGCTTGCGGCTGAAATTGCCAATATTCGAGCCGAGAAAAAGCAAGACTTTACGGCGACCATCGCCTATCCTGAGAGAGTCGAGTATCTGAAAATAGTCGCCGTTACGGGCAGACATCTTCAGAGCAGGGAACTCGGCATTGAACTTCTCGGTCAGCGCGTCCAGGGCTTCCTGTGATATATCGATCGGCGAATACGAGATATCGGCACCAGCTTTTAGAAAGTGATCGACTACCACAGCCGTCTTGGTTCCGTCACCCGCACCGAGCTCGATGAGGTCGAAGGATTGCGGATTGCGGATTGCGGAGAGCGGGATTTCGGAAGAACTACCGTTCGAAAAGCTCGACAGAATTTCTTCCGCCTGGTTCTGGAAAATCTCCAGTTCACAACCTGTCAGATAGTATTCCGGCAACTTCATTATCTCCTGAAAAAGCCGCGAGCCTTCGTCGTCGTAGAAATACTTGGACGACAAAGATTTCGGCGTCGTCGAGAGTCCGGCGAGGACGTCCTCGGCGAATTGGGTGAGTTCTGGTGAAGTTGAAGCTTCCATTAAGTTATTTCAAACAGGATGTACAGGATAGACAGGATGGAAAACATTATATTATATGGTCTAGTTCTTTGATCCTGCTTATCCTGTCCATCCTGTTAAAATTCTTACTTGGCCAATCTAATTCCCGTAAACTGCCACCTTAAATGAGGGTGAAAGAAATTTCTGTACGATGGACGACTATGGCCTGCGGGCGTGACGACGGATGCTCCTCGGAGGACCATCTGGTTGATCATGAACTTGCCGTTGTATTCGCCGACCGCGCCGGCGGCTTTGGCGAAGCCGGGGTAGGGCAGATATGCCGAGTTTGTCCATTCCCAGCGTTTGCCCCAGGCGAATTTTTCGCTCGCGGCTTCCCATTCGAATTCGGTCGGCAGACGCATTCCTTTCCACTCGGCGAATGCCGACGCCTCGTAAAATGACGCGTGACAAACCGGAGCGTCGAGCGACAAGTTGCGAAGTCCGCTCAGTGTGAAATGCGACCACTCGCTATCTGTTTTGTGCCAATAAAGCGGTGAATCAATGCCGTTCTGATTGACCCAGTCCCAGCCTTCTGCATGCCAGAAACGATGGTCGCGGTAGCCGCCTGCGTCGATAAATTCGAGAAATTCGCCGTTTGTGACGAGGCTGTTTGCGATGGCGAAATCATGAAGATACACTTTGTGGCGAGAGAGTTCGTTGTCGAAGCAAAAGCTGTCGCCGGTGTGGCCGATCTCGTAGATGCCGGCTTCGAAATCCGAGAACCCAGTCGCAATCGCTCCCGGTTCTGAACTTTCCTCCGGGACAAAGCCCTCGCGGTATGCCGGGAATAGCGGATTAATGCTGAATGTGTATTTTAGGTCGGTCAGCAGAAGTTCCTGATGTTGCTGCTCGTGGTTTAGGCCGAGGATGAGGAGGTCGGGCAACCCAGTCGCTATCGCTCCCGGTTCTGACAAGAGTTCCTGCATCTTTTCATCAACATATTTCCGGTATGCGAAAACCTCGGCGACGGTAGGGCGGCTCATGGCTCCGCGATTGTCGCGGGGTGTTCGCTCGCCGATCGTGTTGTAGTAGCTGTTAAAGAGAAAGCCAAAACTCTCGTCAAAGACCTTGTAGTCCGATACAAACTTTTTGAGGATCATTTCCTCAAAAAACCATGTCGTGTGAGCAATATTCCAGCGCGCCGGCGAGACATCGACGATCGGTTGCGGGATGTAATCTTCGGTCTTGAGCGGTTCGCAAAGATGCTCGGTGTATTGGCGGACGGAGCGGAAAAATTCTGCGAGATTGTTGCTGATCGTTATAGTTGCTTTTCTTGGCTGCATTTACCTAATTAGACCAAATCCCAGATAAAAGGAGAAGAAAATTTCGCACATGCCTGTACCGAGTGTCCCACTGTCCCTCATTTCCCACGTAGATTTTTGCTGCACTTCACGAAATTGTCACAGACAAAAAAATAACAAAATGTTGCAGCGAATGTCAAACGTTGCGAGAATGCAACAGAGCGACAGTCAATTAGTCTCTTCAGTATTGCCGTTCGCTTAAGCGAACGGATCGGTTCACCAATTTTAACTGGGCTTTAGCCCAACTCCTGAGTGGCTAAAGCCCTATATTATTTGTGGGCATTTTGTCCGTTGCCTAAAGGCAACGGCAATGAATCAGCATAAATCTTCAACTTGCGGAGGGAAAAATCTGCCGCCGCATACGTTCCCATTCGCTGACCTGGCGGGCGCGGCGGTTTTCTTTGGCGTTGGCGAGCGAGGCGATGACGTCGTCAAATGGGCGCGCGTTTGTGTTGTGCGATCGGGAAGAAGTGCGTGTTTGAGAATTGTTTTCGCGAGCGTAGCCGCGTGCGTTTACAAGGTCGATATGTTCAGCCATCGTGTGTGCCTCCCTATGCTTGGTGGCAGACGGCCGAACAGCGGCTCAAGGCGATGGGTTCAAGGTCGTCTGCAAAATTGGTGTTTTTACCATTAAGCTTCGTCCTAGCGATCTACTGATCTCAAAGGCTTCGTCAGAATATCACTAAAATGCCCCTCCGCCAAGTAAAAAGTAGACATTATTTGAGAAATTTATTACACTCTCGGCATGCTTTTCGATACGCATAAACTCGCCCTTAGATAGCCGCTCGTTGGAGATTTCCAGCGACGCGGCGGACTCGT
>JANNWQ010000024.1:0-19311 GCA_031408595.1 Acidobacteriota bacterium
TTGACGAAATCGGCGAGATGGAACTCTCGCTACAGGCAAAATTGCTGCGGGTACTCGAGGAGGGATCCTTTCGGCGAGTAGGGGGGCTCAAAGACATAGATCTAAATGCGCGCATCATCGCTGCATCGAATCGAAATCTGAAACAGGAAAGCGAGGCCGGCGCATTCCGCCTTGATCTTTTTTTTCGTCTTTCGGTCATTCAGGTCGATATTCCTCCGTTACGCGAGCGAGCCAGTGACGTCATTTCTTTGGCAAAGTATTATATTGACAAGGTAAATTTGAAACGGCGCGGTAAGCGGCTTGTCGGCTTGTCACAAGAGGTCGAAAAGATCTTTAGAAACTATCGGTGGAGCGGAAATGTGCGTGAACTGCGAAACGTGATCGAACGGGCCTCGATTTTGGAGGACGGGGACACTGTCACCTCAGCCCATTTGCCTGCGGACATGCTTGGTTCCCAAAAAAGGTCGCCAAACGGCAACTCAGTGACGATTATCCTTCCGAGTGAAGGTCTACGACTCGAATCAGTAGAGTTCGAATTATCAAAACAGGCAATCGAGCGAACCGGTGGCAATTTGACTCAGGCCGCTAAGTTGCTCGACATTTCCCGCGACCAACTCAGATACAAGCTAAGAAAGGCCGGATACGGCATAGCATCCGACGATCAATAATTTAGTGGTTGAAGAACACAAAAAAAAGCTCGAGGTCAGCCCGCTAAAAGAGCTTACCGACCTGAAGCGGGCCCTGGATGAATCCGCGATCGTGGCCATAACAGATCAAAACGGAGCCATTACCTATGTCAACGATAAATTCTGTGAAATCTCAAAATACAACCGTGGCGAGTTGATCGGACAAGATCACCGGATAATTAACTCGGGTTACCATCCGAAAGAATTCATCCGTAATATTTGGACCATGATCGCCAAAGGCAAGGTTTGGCGTGGCGAGCTTTGTAACCGCGCCAAAGATGGATCGATATATTGGGTCGATACGACGATAGTCCCGTTCATCGCGGCGGATGGGAAACCTTTTCAATACGTTGCCATCCGGTCTGAAATCACCCAGCGAAAGCTTGGCGAAGAGCGTATTCGCCAACAGGCCTCGTTGCTCGACAAAGCTCAGGACGCGATTCTGGTCTGCGATCTTAATTTTCAGCTTTTGTACTGGAACAAAGGGGCGGAACGGATATACGGCTGGCTGGCTGAGGAAGCTGCGGGACGATCGATCTCTGAATTGCTCTGTGCGGGCGATAGTGCACAGGTCATGGAAGCCATTGCGGCCCTGGAGAAGGCCGACGAGTGGAAGTCTGAATGGCACCAAATTACACGCAGGGCTGAGCCGATCATTGTCGAAAGCCGGTGGACACTCGTGCGAAACGAGAAAGGTGTTCCGGATTATTACCTCATCACTAACACAGACATTACCGAACAAAAACATGCCGAGGAACATCTTTTTCGGGCCCAGCGAATGGAATCGATAGGAACGCTCGCGGGCGGCATCGCTCATGATCTAAACAATATACTAACCCCGATCATTATGGGGATCGATATGATGCAGCTCAATCAGGTTGATGAAGAAACTGGTCGTTGGCTTGCCATAATGAAGGAGAATGCTGAACGCGGGGCTGATTTAGTGAAACAGGTTCTTACATTTGCCCGGGGAATGGATGGCGAGCGAATTGCCGTTCAGCTAAAGCATATCGTCAAAGATCTGGTTGGAGTCCTGAAGGAAACTTTGCCGAAGTCGATCGCGGTTAAGTACGACGTAGAAACTGAGCTCTGGACGATCTCGGCGGATCCGACACAAATACATCAGGTTCTGATGAACGTTTGTATTAACGCGCGTGACGCTATGCCTTCCGGGGGAATGCTGACGATAAAAGCGAAAAATGTCTCGATCGACGAGAATTACGCGCGGATGAATATTGATGCGGAGCCCGGAAACTATGCTCGACTGACTGTTGCCGACACCGGCACAGGAATGACTCGCGATATTTTACAGTGGATCTTCGATCCATTTTTTACCACCAAAGAGATCGGCAAGGGTACTGGACTAGGGCTTGCCACAACATTGACGATAGTCAAGAGCCATGGCGGCTTTATCAACGTCTATAGTGAACCGTCGAAAGGGACCCGTTTCTCGATCTACCTGCCGTCGGTTGAGGCAGGGAAAGAAAAGGTAATCGAGCCAAAGAATGTCCTTCCGCGCGGACACGGAGAATTGGTTCTGGTCGTTGACGATGAGATAAATATCCGCAGTGTAACGGAGGCAACTCTTACCAAATTCGGCTATCGCGCGTTGACCGCGATCGACGGCACCGATGCTCTAGCCGTTTACTCGCAGCAAAAGAAAAAGATCGCGGCAGTCCTGACTGATATGGCTATGCCGTATATGGGTGGAACGGCCCTGATCCGAGCGTTGCGGAGGATAGACCCCAAGATAAAAATAATTGCGATGAGCGGCCTGATGAGCGAGGGACAGACCGCCGAGCTGACAAACCTAAACGTGAACGCTATTCTTTCCAAACCCTTCACTGCCGAAACACTATTGACTACACTTGCCTCAATTCTCAAATAGGGCACGCCCGTTTTTTTCCAGTTTCCACCCCCTTCCTGGGGTATTCGTCTATCATGACGGCAAAGACCGTGGATATTTCGGCAAAGGCGCGAAAGAATCCCCGGTTCAACTTCCCCCTTTTGCTATTTCGCGAAAATATTTTCCCCACGTATCCTATGTTAGCAGCTTGTTTGCGGCGGAACGGGTATTGCGTTGTATCGATGCGAGTTCAATCCTCAGGGAGACAAAAATGAAAATTTTGCTTCCAACCGAAGGTTCGGACTTAGAAACGCGGCGATCAAAGAGGCACGTAAGACTTTAACGAGTCTTAGATAGGAGGACAGGCCAGTATGGCAAACATTTTGATTCTGGGGGGCGGCTTCGGCGGTTTAATTGCGGCCGAGCGACTGGCGGCTTCGCTGGATTCGACCCACCAAATTACGCTGGTGGCTCCAAATCGAAAGTTTACTTTCTACCCGGCGCTGGTGCATCTTGCTTTCGGCGAATGTGAACCGGACGATATCTCGTTTGACCTCTCCGCCAAACTGAAGGATTTGGGAATTCGCTATGTGCAGGGCGAGATGATCCGACTTTATCCGAACAGGCGATCCGCAGAAATTGCCGGTAACGATTTTAATGGCGAAATCGCTTACGATTACTTGGTCATCGCTCTCGGACGGCGGTTGGCGACCGAAAGAGTGCCGGGTTTTTTCGAACACGCGCAACATCTCCTGGGCGTTAATGCGGCCTTGAAATTTGGGGAGTTAATACGGAACTTTCGTTCCGGAACAATAATTGTAGGACTGTGTCCGGAAGCCCGTTTGCCCGTGCCCGTTTGCGAAACTGCTTTTGCCCTAGCGAGAAAATTCGAAACCGAAATCCAGGACGGAAAGATCAAAATCAAAGTAATTTTCCCAGAATCACTCAAAGCCGCATTTGGCGGAGCAGGTCTGCACAAGGAACTGGAAGCCGCTTTCCAACGCCACCACATTAGTGTTCTCTATGATGTTCCGATTCATGAAATTTCATTTAACGAAGTTTTATCGTCAAAAAAACACAAAATAGAATGCGATTTGTTGATGCTCGTACCGCCATTTAAGGGGAATGCGATGCTCGGCGATCTGGGTGTCACAGACGAATCGGATTTTGTCAGGGTTGACGGGTGCATGCGCGTCCACGGTCTTGAAAAAACGTATGCCGTTGGCGATATCGTGGCGTTTTCAGGCCCGAAGTTCGCCCATATGGCGGTGCGCCAGGCCGAAGCTGCGGCAGAGAATATCATTTCAGCGATAAAGGGTGAGGAACCCAAAAAAGAGTACTATCACGAAATCGCCACCGTGATTGATACGGGCGGTGCGGACTCAATTTACTTGCATTACGGAATTTGGGACGATGTGCAGTATCGCCTGAAACAAGGAAGGTTATGGAGTTTGGGAAAGAATATTCACGACGCTTTTTGGCGGACAAAGCATCGCTAAATTGACCGCTGCCTGAGGTAACGGTCGTGAAAGCTTATGGTATCTGCTCGGTACTCAAGAATATCTCTACCCTGTCTTCTTGTGACAAGATGTGCACTGCATTGCTGTTGGCCCCTTTATTCCCTTTTTCGTCTTAGCAATTTCGGTGTGGCAGCCTGCGCAGTTCCTATGAAAAGCCTGTTGGTTCGTGAGTGAAATGATTGCGGTGCTTGACTCGTGTTTGATATCCGGGATTTTGGCTATGAGCTTCGGGATTTCGCCTGCTCGCGCATGACAACTACGACAAGCTGCAACGCTGGCAGCCTTGGGATCTTTCGCGAATAGTTCCGCGGTCAGGGTTGTTGTTCGGTCGGTCGGCCACGCGGTTCTCAAAGGCGGATGTTTGACCAGCTCAGATGCCGGCTGTGCGGCATGATGACATTCTATACAAGCAATTGGACCAGTTCCGTCGATACTATAGGTCCCGCCGTTGTGCTTGGCGTGACTAAAAGTAACCTGCCCTAGTTTTGCATCTTTACCAAGAACAACAACCTCAGGCATCTTGACCTCATCTTGTGCGTTGACCTGCGCCAATCCTGGTGTAGGAAATTGCGTTCCGCTAAAAGTAACCAACCAAAGGCCTAGCAAAACGACCGCAACGCCGGATATAAGGAACTTTTTCATTTTCGTAACCCTCCCTTTTGGAGCAGACTCATAATTATATAATGGTGAACGGTTCGCCGATGTGACGGCGCTCACAATGTGAATTATTTGTTGAGGCTAATGAAGCCGACGGAGAGAGTAGTTGAAGCCTGTAAGACAGGATTGACCGGTAACGACTATCCAGTTAGCAAGGGCCATTTCCCGCTCCTGTTTTATTTCAAAGCGGACAATACGACCTTGTCTCACCGCGTTCTTAATCCGTTTTTGACCCGCGTCGGATGGCATGTTCCGAGTGCTTTAGCAACTGCGGAGTTTCTCGCACGAAATTTTCGAGGTTCTCTTTCCTAATCCCTGTAAATCTTTATGGCTGAGGACTTTTGCACATTTAACTCTTTGGTACAACAATTGCCACCTGCTTGACCGAAGAGTTGTGAGTCTGTGGCAAAAACGGTTCTGTTAAAGCAAAGCCTCCGCCGAGAGATCCCACCTGTCACGCCTCAATCGCGACCTTCACTTCGAACGGCTCATGTCCGATGACCAAACCCCGCTTAACCGGGTATTCGCCGCGAACAATATGAAAATCTGTGCCGCAGATAAACAGTCTTCGACCCAAATATTATTAACGCCGTGCAAGACATCGGGCGCGCACCTTTTCCATTTTCTCCAGTTAAACGAACGGCTTTCGTACGACAAGGACCGAGCAGGGTGCGTGGTGTACAACGCCGTTTGAGACCGAACCGAGAAGGCGACCCCAGAATCCACGCCCATGGGAGCCGACAACAATAAGATCGGCATTCCAATCGATGGCCTTTTCGATAATAAGCTGGTCTGCCGGACCACGTAGAATCTCGGTTGCAACGGCGAAATCGTTCCCCGGAAATCTGTCGTGTATTGTATCCTTCGCAGCCTCAACAGCACTCGTAGCAAGACTGGTGAGAGACTCAGTGAGTTTCTGATAATACTCCGACGAAAGCGCAAATGGCTCAGCCGTAATTGGAAACGTATCCTCATAGGCTGAAACGATCAGAACATCGGCCGTCTCAGGATGGATGACTAGGCGGCATGTTTCTTCGACTGCCGCTTTGCTGTAATCCGAGCCGTCTGTGGCGATCAATATCTTCATTTCTTTATGGTTCTCCTAAGATTAAAAAATCCCCTTTTCATGATGTGATATGGCAATCTCCGTTCCAGGGCCGTTTTAGACGTATTCAACCGGTCGCCGTTTGGGCTGGATAAATGTGATAAGAGTTGTCGTCCCAGAGGCATCCTCAATATCGAGCGTTCCGGCCGGACCGCGCCCCCGACCCGTAAACGCGACCTTTGTGGGTTTAGCGATGCTGTGGGTTTGGCGATTAGCAGTTCCGCTGCCGATAAAAAGTTTGATGATTTCCCTACCTCTTGCTTGGTCAAATGTAAGATTGTTGAACGATAACCCCTCCGATAAAATTTGAGCCCCTAGACCAGGATTCAAGACGTGTACCATTGTCTCCCAATCCATAAGGTCACGACTCAAGCCGTTAAAAAAATTCCTCCATTCCGATTTTTGTAATTCTTGTATCATAGATCTCTCCAATTAACTATTGATCTCAGCATTCACCGCTATAGATTCCAAAGGCAAAGATCGTTCCGCGAAAGGTAACGCCGGCGATCGCACATCTGCTACAGGTATAGAAGATTTCGCGCACCAGGAAGCGCGAGAAAGCCCACAAGAGTTTGTAAGGTTGTGGGTTTTTTCGCGGGCATTTGGAGATAGATGTTAGCAAAACGCGCTATTGGCACTTCGGCACGAAGGTTACGATATGAAAGAGTGGGTAGTGCATTGAATTTGCCAACGAAAGCGAATAATGAGCGGAGGTTTAATGTGTTACTAGATTTTATCAATAGTGTCCCAACGTTAGTCGAATAGGGTCAACTGTTTACAAGGACGGTCATATTGATATGTGTAGTTCATAGCTTGCAAAGCCTGTAAAAGCGGGGTTTTCTCGAAAACGGTGACACTTATTATTTTGTAGAATTGTGTAGAGACTCGCGTCGAGGTTGAGCTGCTTTTTGACGACGACGGCGAGCAGATAAACTGAGATGGCGATCCAGACCTGGGTCTTGACGGCATTCTCGCTGGTTCCGTAAAAGGCTTTGATGCGCAAGTGTTGTTTGATCCATTTGAAGAAAAGTTCGACCTGCCAACGGCTGCGATAGAGCTCGGCTATGGCGAGCGGCGGCAAGGTGAGGTTGTTTGTTAAAAAGACGAGATGCTTGTTCGTCTGTTTGTGGAGATAGCGAATACGGCGAAGCTTTTCCGGATAATCCTTCCGGGGATAGAAGCCGCCAAGCGTAATAATCTGATCGCATTTGACGCCCGTGTTTCTGTCCACCGGTCGTGAGTAGAGGCGTATGAAATCGAAGTTCTTTTTGGCCCTGATGACGAAAAAAGCCGACGCCAGATGCATCTTGTAGAGCCGGGCGAAATCGAGATAGCCGCGATCCATTATGTAAAAGGCGCCCGCTTCGAAGACCAGTTGATCGAGAATGTGGATCTCGTGGATTTTGCCGTGAGTTATAATAATAACGGTGGGAATACTGCCCCGTAGGTGGAGCAGCGTGTGAAGTCTTATCGCATCTTTCGCCCGGCGAAACCTGGCCCAGGGGAAAAGCGAAAGGCACAGATCGATGGTCGTGGCATCGAGTGCGTAGACGGTATGTTTGAGTTCGACGCCAAAGGCCGAGTCCGCGTAAAGAGGCCTTGCGATCAGAATCAGGACTTGTCCGAAGTCCCGGTAGATCCGCCAATCGCGAACTGAATTCGCATTCGCCAGAGTGTTGCGCGAGAACCGGCCCCGGATGCCCATGTGATAAAGTTTCGAGTGAGCGGCACAGACATGCCTCGATATCTCGAAGACTTTCGCGATACGTGAGCTGTGCAAAAGCCATGCATAGAAATTGATCCAGGCATGAGAAGCTTTGAACTTTGTGATTGCCGTCGTAGCGTTGTACGCACTGCCGAAACTCGTGTAAAGGGAGAAAATCCATCAATTGAGAGAAAATCGTTTTGCCCGTATTCATCAGCCGTCTCCTTCCACAATATTGTGAAAGAATCGCTTTTGGCGGCATCCGAATTCAAATCGATAAACCTCAAAATAATGTCTAACATGTTATCTTTCAATAGCTTCCGGGATTCACCGGCACAAACGTTGGGACACTAGTGATTTTACTTGTGAAAATTCGTGGTGAAATCAAATGGATCGTGCCGCTCGTGCTGGTTTGCTTTGTTGTATTTGCCAACACGGTCGGCGGCGAATTTGTGTATGACGACACGCGGCAGATCGTTCGGAATATACTCATACAGGACAATTCGCTTATCTGGAAGGCGCTGACCTCGGATGTGTGGGCATTTAAGGGCGACGGTACGCAGGCGGCGAGCAACTACTGGCGGCCGACCTTTACGCTGTGGAATATTTTGTGTTTCCGGCTGTTTGGAATGTCGCCTGCGGGCTGGCACGTGGCGAATATTCTGCTGCACACGGGCGTTTCGGTAATCGCATTTTTGCTGCTGCGGAAATGGCAGTTAACGGCCATGGTCGCGTTTGCGATAGCGCTCATCTTTGCCGTCCATCCTGTCCACGTCGAGTCGGTCGCATGGATCGCCGGTTCGCCTGATCTGCTGTTCTCGCTGGCGTTGCTAGGTTCGCTGTGGTTTGCGACCAGCTATCGTGAATC
Organism: Acidobacteriota bacterium; assembly: GCA_031408595.1. Lineage (GTDB taxonomy): Bacteria > Acidobacteriota > Blastocatellia > Pyrinomonadales > Pyrinomonadaceae > OLB17. The sequence continues at coordinate 8,388 of JANNWQ010000024.1, forward strand.
GAGAGCAAGCAAACATATGATCCTGACCGTGCTGCTCTACGCCGTCGCACTTGGAGCAAAAGAGGTCGCCATCCTTTGCCTGCCGATCTACTACTTTGTACTAAGGGACGGCGAGGCGGAAAAGAAGGCTCACAACAATACGCCTTTGCTCGTTCTCGGCGGAGCGGCGGTCGTATATTTCTTTGCACGGCTCGGTGTCATAGGTGCCGTGTCGCGGCCGCCCGGTGATGCGGTGCCGTTCGGCGATGCATTGATGAGCGTGCCGACGATGTTTGCGTTCTATCTGGGGCAGATATTTGTGCCCTTTCGAGTGGCGATAAACTATCCGGTCACGCCCGTGACGGCGATCGACGTGATGAATTTCGTCGTGCCACTCGTTATTTCAGTTGCTGTTCTCGCCGGTCTGTTTCTACTGGTTCGCACGTCGAACAAGAACCGCATCGCCACGGCGATATTTCTGCTTCCGCTGATACCTGCGATGAACGCGACGGCATTTATATCCGAGCAGATCGTCCACGACCGCTATCTCTATTTGCCGCTGCTCGGCGTGCTGATGCTGCTCGTCCCGTTCGTCACGCAGTATGTAAATGAGCGTAATGTCATGATCGCATGCTGTGTCATCGCGGCGGCCTTATCGGTGCAGACGTTTAGATACAACACCGCCTATGCCAATGAACTCTCGCTCTGGACCTGGACGGCTGCGGTCGATGATTCGTCATTTACGTCGATGCAACTCGGCGGAGCGCTTGCCGAGGCCGGACGAAATGAGGAAGGTCTCGCGGCCTACTCAGCCGCAATTGAACAGAAACCCGCGATGCGCGGATATCTCGGTCGCGGCCGGATCTATAATTCGCTAAAGCAGTATCCAGAGGCCGAAAAAGACCTGATCAAGGCTCTCGCGATGCCGATCGAACGGCAAGAAGCGTACGCGATGTATCAGGTTTACGAGTCGCTCGGCATCGCGTACGTCGAGCAAAGAAAGCTCGATCAGGCCGCGAGCATTTTCCGCGAGTCACGTAATAGCCTGCCAATCTACAAGGCAGCGCTCACCGAAAAACTCGCGATCGTCTATTATCAGGGCAATCTGAAGGCCGAGGCTCTCAAAGAACTCGAAGGTGCTCAGGCACAAGCCCGCCAGGAACTTCTGCCCGAGTCAAAGGGCGTTTTCCTACGTCTCGGCATGCTATACCAAGAAGCGGGCCGCAAGGACGAAGCTCGAAATGCCTTGAACGAATATCTGCGACTCACGGCCTCGATCAACGACAAGAACACGCTCGGCTACCGTGCGCAGGCGTCAAAGTTATTGGAAGCATTGAGATAGATATGAAAAGGAAAGTAGTTCACACACGCCACGTACTCGCCGTCAAAGACCTTGCGGTTGCGGCGACCTATTTCAAGGACCAGCTCGGCTTTGACCTCGACTTCACGGCACCGGGCTGGGAGTTTCTATCCTTTGGCGAATTCAAAGTAATGCTCGGCGAATGTTCCGACGAGATGACAGCCGAAGCAACCGGCAACCATTCGTGGTTCGCACACGCATTGGTCGAAAACGTGAATGAGGTCTATGCAGAGTTTGTCGAGCGCGGGGCGAAGATAAATTCGCCCTTATCAAGCAAGCCTTGGGGAATAAGGGAGTTTACGGTCATAACGCCGGACGGGCATCGGATAACCTTTGGGCAGGAGACATAAAAAAACGGCGTCCTCCTTTGAGAACGCCGCCCTTTTGGATCGTTAGATCCGTTTAGATTTTACTGTCCCCAGTTTTATTATTTTTTAACATAATATCACCCCCAGTGACGCTAGTATCTCACAACTGCATAGGTACGCGTCAAGCTTTTCTTTCGGAGGATGCTATTCCATCTCGCTTTCGTCGATGTCAAAGTTCGCGTAGACCTTCTGAACGTCGTCGTTATCGTCTAACGCGTCGTAAAGCTTCATCATCGTCTTGGCATCCTGACCGGTCAGAGCGATGTAGTTCTGCGGGATCATTGAAACTTCGGTAGCCTGAGGCTCGATGCCGGCGGCTTTGATAGCATCGCTAACGGCCTCAAAACTATCGGGCGATGTAAATATCTCAAAGACCTCGCCCTCGTCCTGCATATCATCGGCACCGGCCTCGATCGCGATCTCGAAGAGTTCGTCCTCGCTCTTCGCGGCCTTATCGACCACTATGTACCCTTTCTTATCAAACATCCATGCGACCGAGCCGGCCTCGCCCATGTTGCCGCCATTCTTACCAAAAAGATGACGAATTTCTGCGACAGTACGATTACGATTGTCGGTCATCGTCTCGACCAGGACGGCGACGCCGCCGGGGCCGTAGCCTTCGTATGTGATCTCGTCGTAGGCGACGCCCTCGAGTTGGCCGGTGCCGCGTTTGATAGCTCGGTCGATGGTGTCATTGGGCATGTTGAGCCCTTTGGCATCGGTCACGGCTTTGCGCAGACGGGCGTTCGCATCGACATCGCCGCTACCGCCGGTGCGAGCCGCGACGGTGATCTCTTTGATCAGCTTGGTAAAGATCTTGCCGCGTTTAGCGTCGAGCGCACCTTTCTTGTGCTTGATTGTGTGCCACTTGGAGTGTCCTGACATGTGATACAAACCTTTGTTTTATTGAACTAAATTCGAATAGACGAATATATCACGCTACTTTATTGCCGTGCAAAACCTGACGTTAATCAGCCCACTGAATCTCGCGTACATCGCGCGAATCGCGAAGCACATTATGCACGTGATCACACAAACGCGAGCGGATCTCCGAGTCCTTCGCCCCGAACATTCGCCCTGCCTTGCCGATATTGATATTCCACTCGGCATAGTCAGAGCCGACCGAACCATGCACGATCTCAAACCCAAGCGTAAATTCCTCGCCCGCCGCTGTGACCGACTCCGACCAACCGGCCTGGCCCTGCACCGGGGTGCCGAACGCAAATTCCACGTCCTTCGACCGGCCGGCGAACCAAAGTGCGAGGTCCTCGCCAAGCAAACGATCTCTGGCCGCATCCTGCTTGCGCTCTCCGCTCTTAAAAAGGCTGGTCATAAAGGATATCTGTGTTTTCATTTTGTAACCTCGTCAAACTTTGATTTTGACAGGTTTATGATCTTTATTCTTTTATTCTTCGAAGTTTCTCCGCTAACGATCTCGATGTCGCTCTTTGAAACGCCGAATTTCTTCGCAAAAAGCTTGATAAGTTCAGCATTCGCAGCACCATCGACCGGCGGCGAGGCTAGCTTAACTTTCAACGCACCATCATGCTCACCGACGATCTCGCTCCGCGACGAACGCGGGATAACGCGAATATCAAAGATGATCGCATTGTCGCTTTCATGAAGGTTGAGGGACATGCTGCGGCCGGCCTTTCAAAAAACAGATGTCTGTAACATGGAATTTGCTGAACTACGATATCATAGCTTGCAAATCTATCAGTTAGGGAGTTTATCAATGTCGGGAATTAGAAGATTTCGATCGGTTATCGCATTGTTCGTCCTTTTCGCTGCTCTGTCGGTCGCGACCTATTTGTTGACTGACAGATCGTTAGCTCAAGCTGGGGCGATACCGTTCGCCAATCAAAATTTTACGACGCCAGCCGGAAAGCTGATCGTTGACGCTGCAACAGGGTTGCCGGCGATCGCTCCGTTGACGATGAATCTGGTCAGGACTCCGGACAAATCGGGCCCTGACGGTAAGGGGCGTTATCTGATGGCCGTAAATAGCGGTTACGGCCTCGCGGTCAATTCAAGAAGCAAAGCTCAGCAGACACTCTCGGTCATTGACCTGAACCTAAAGCCCGAGCCAAAGGTGATCCAGAACATCTACTTTCCATCGCCGCAGAGCGCGAATGTCGGACTCGTGTTCAACGAAAACGCCAGGGCCGACGGTACGTTTCAGCTTTTTCTTTCGGGCGGTTACGAAAACAAAATATGGATCCTCGACTTTGACCCGGCAGCGGCCACGCCGCTCGCCCCCGCAAATAAGCCCGATACCAGATTCGAAGCGCCGTTCATCGACGTTACCGCCTTTACCGAAAATGCTCCGTCGCCAAACTACAACGGCAATGTCGCGGCCGTTTACCCGACCGGACTTGGCCTTAGCCCGGACGGCGAAACGCTCTTTGTGGCGAATAACCTCGGCGACACGCTCGGAATCGTTTCCGACATTCGAAACTTGCGAAAATTGCAGCGCATCGATCTGCACCGAACAGGCTCGACGCAAATGCTCTATCCGTATGACGTCAAGCTACTGACCAAGGGCAAGGTAGTCACGAAAACTTATGTCTCGTTATGGGGCGATGCATCGATAGCCGTCGTCGATCAACCGCGGCGTAGTAAGCTCCGCCACATCACGGTCGATAGACATCCGACCGCGATGATCCTCAACCGACAGCAAACCCGTCTGTACGTTGTAAATTCAAACGCCGACAGCGTATCGGTGATCGATACGGCAAACGACAAAGTGATCGAAACGATCAAAGTAAAACTCGCCGAGACCGAATTGGTCGGAGCGAGCCCCGAGGGGCTTGCACTTAGCGAGGACGAACAGACGTTGTATGTTGCCAATGCCCATACAAATTCCTTGGCTGCGATTCGCCTGGCAAAAGATCCTTCGAAGAAAGAAGCTTCCAAATTGTTAGGATTTATTCCGACCGGAAACTACGCATCGGCCGTCGCCGTCGTTGGCAAAGTCCTATTTGTGGCAAACGGGAAAGGCACGGGTGCCGAGAATTCATCCCATATTAGTAACGACACCGGACTGTACCCCAACATGCCAAATGCCCAATTTCCCGGCTCCGGATTTGGCAGACGTGGTATGTACAGCGGCGTGATCGTCGCGGATAACGTCAGCCTAGTTGACGTACCTGACGAGCCGCAACTCTTCGCCTATACCCAGTCGGTGATGCGCAATAACGGTCTGATCGGCCGAGCCAAGCGGAATATTTTCGGCGGCGGCAAATCGCCTTTCAAGCATGTCATCTACGTCATTCGCGAGAACCGTACCTATGATCAGGTTTTTGGCGACCTTCCCTCAAGCGGCGACGGCCGAAAAGCTGATGGCGATGCATCGGTCGCGATATTTGGATCCGGTGACGCGGCAAGATCACCGAGCGGAGCAAAACAGGACATTACGCCGAACGCTAGAGCCCTAGCACTGCGTTTCGGGCTGCTTGACCGCTTCTTTGTAAATGCTGAGGCGAGCCCCGATGGGCATAATTGGTCCACAGCGGCCTTCTCAAACGACTACGTCGATAAAGCCTTCCGCTGGAATTATTCAGGACGCGGCCGGACTTATGATTACGAAGGGTTTAATCGTCTGCCGTCGTACGATCCGCCAGCCGGCCAACCGCCGGTAGCATTACCCTCGGTTTTTGATCTGCCAGCAACCGAGCAGGATATTGCGAGATTTCTTAAAGGATACGTTCCGTATCTGAGCGGCAACCGCGACATCGGCGAACCCGAAAGTCTGTATCTATGGGACGCCGCCAAAAAGGCCGGGTTGACCTATCGGAACTACGGCGAATTTGTAGCGACGGTCTCAGCCGAGGACGTCAAAGAGGTCAACACCCGAAAACCGAAGAAGTATCCGGATATCTCGCCGAATCTGACCGCATTTGCGACCAAGAAGTCACTCGAAGGCAACTTTTCGCCGACGGCTCGTAATTACGATATGCTTTCGCCGGATATTATGACCACCGATACGTACCGGCGGGCACGCGAAACGGCCACGCCGCTTGACCCGGCAATTCTACCGGATCACACGGATGTGAATTTTCGCGGTAGTTCGCGATTTGGAGAATGGGAAAAGGAATTTCGTGGTTACGTAGCGAACCAGCAGGCAGGCAAGGGTGAAACGCTCCCAAATCTCTCGATCGTTAGGATCTCGAATGACCATACAGCCGGCCTGAATAAGGGAATTCCGACTCCGCAATTCTTTGTGGCTGAAAACGATTATGCGCTCGGACGCCTTGTCGAAGCAGTCTCGAAAAGCCCGTATTGGAAAGACACCGCGATCTTTGTCGTCGAGGATGACGCTCAGGATGGCCCTGACCATGTCGATGCTCACCGCTCGCCGGGATTTGTCATCTCAGCATATAACCGCAGCGGCGCTCTCGTACACGAATTTCACAACACGGTCAGTCTGATCCGGACGCTTGAAATATGTCTCGGCCTGCCGCCGATGAACTTCCTGGACGCGAATGCCACGCCGATCGATATCTTTACAACAACAGCCGATCTGCGGCCGTACACTGCCATTTTGCCGGACGTCGCGCTCGACAACCTTTATCCGCCCGATCGCCCGACAACGGCTATGCTGCGTTACATGCAGTTGACCGCTCAGCAGGATCTCGAGCATGCCGACATGGCAAACCCACGCCAACTGAATGAGATAATTTGGTTTTCAGTAAAAGGCGACGTTCCTATCCCGGGTATAGCACGGCTTCCGGCATTTGAACTGATGACGGCAGGCATGAAACCCGAGGAAGAGATAGAAGCTGACGAAGGCGACGAGGACGAATAAGGCCGCCTATGTCAGTTTCTCACAAACATATTTAGGACGATCGATTGCAGAAAGCTGATCACAAGCAATACCAGCATCGCCGAGATATCGAACATCCCGATCGGCGGTATCAGCCGCTGGACCGGTAGCAGGATCGGATCGGTCACTTTCATTACCAGGGCCAGAAATGAGTTTCGTGAGAACACGAACCACGCAGCAAGAAAGCGAATAAAGATAAAGAGCACGAGCACGCTCAACAGGCCGTAGAGAATAAATCCGATAATTACTTTAGGACTTCCCGTAACGACGCCCGCAGTCAGGCCATCGATAACAAAAAAGGCACTACCCACGATCTGCGTAAAGAAATATGTAATGACCAACCCGATAAACAGCGTCAGCAACGGAGCAAGCCGAGTATCGACACGGTACATCGCAAAAAACCTCGCCGCCGGATACACCCAGCGTTCGGTCAACTTCCTGATCTTGAATCCAAACCGCCCTACTTTGCCAAACGGATTCGGGTCGGCGGAGTTAAAGATCAATCGCAGAAGCATCAGTCCCAGAAATACGCCAAAGACACTCCAGACGATCAGGAAAAATATTGGATAAACTAATGCAGAAAGCATATGACTTCGTTGTTCACTGTCTGGCTCCAAATATCGCTGTCCCAACCCGAACGACCGTCGCACCTTCCTCGATCGCGACCTCAAAATCGTGGCTCATTCCCATCGAAAGCTCGCCGCCCGGAAGTAAGTTATCGCGGATTGCCCGAAGCCGCTTGAAGTATGGCCGCGTGGCCTCAGGGTCGTCAAAGAAAGGCGGCAGCAACATCATGCCGTCGAGACTCAGACGTTTGCAGGTTTTCAAATACGCCACAAGAGATGGAATCTCGCTTTCCGCAATTCCTGATTTCGTTGCTTCACCTGCGAGATCGACCTGAGCAAAAACGGACAGTCTCTCTCGCCCTTCCTCTTCACAAATGCGCTCTAATCGCACAGCTAGTTCGATAGAATCGACCGATTGGATCACATCGAAAAGCTGAACCGCCTTTCGAGCCTTGTTCGATTGCAGATGGCCGATCAAGTGCCACTCGACTCCATCGCGTCCGACCTTAAGTATCTTCGATTCAGCCTCCTGAACCTTATTCTCGCCAAAAACTGTTGAACCTGCGGCCATCGCCCGCCGCAATGTTTCGGCCGGGTGCATCTTACTGACGGCGACGAGCTTGATTTGTGCCAGGTCACGTTTTGCCCGATCCGCAGCCTGACCGATTCGAATTCGGATCTGCGCGAGCTTCATCTCTAAATCAGAATACATCGCTTCAAATATAGCAAAGTTAGCTTTGGCTCCCCAGAAGAACCTTAAAAAGTTGACATTGTTCGTCGTCGGTGTATCCTACCGGAGAAGCAGTACATTAACAAAAAGTGGTTTCGTTGCCGACTGTGCCATTTTGTCGAGTCACGGAAGCCGCTGAGATCTCGAATTCTTGGAGGGGAAATGTCTAAATTATCAAGATCGTTCCGAATGTCGCTGGTTATCGCCTTAATGACCGGTTTCGCCACTGTTTTTGTTTGGTTCTCAACTGTAGTGACCGCGACAAGCGTCCCGATGGTTGAGCCTCTCGGCAATTCGGACAGCGTCAAGATGCATCAGGGCTTCCAGCAGAGCGCGGACGACCCGGATGGAGTCGCGTTGATGGTCGATCGCTCAGACGACAATGCCGCGGCCTCAGCATGTACGGCTGCGGTAAACGACTGCAGTTTACGTGGGGCGATCGCAAATGCGGGAGCAACCGCCGGTAGCGAAGTGATCGGCTTTGACTCAACGATCTTCGCGGGCCCTCAAACGATAACGCTTGGCGGCACAGAAATCGTCGTTGCAAACAACGGAATCCTTACGATCACCGGGCCCGGAGCCGCACAGTTAACGGTTAGCGGAAATAATGCGAGCCGCATATTATCGACTGCGACGGGAACCAATCTGACGATCAACGGAATTCGCTTTACCGCCGGTAACGGTGTCGGTGCGGCTAACACCGGGCGCGGCGGCGCGATCTATAACAATGGGGGCAACATGACGCTCAATCGAGTCGTCATCACAGGAAATAGCGCCGCGAACGGCGGCGGTACGAATAATGCGGGCGCCGGCAGTATTATGACGGTAACTAACTCCGTTATCTCAAACAATACCGCCACCGGAGCCGGCGGCGGAATGCAAAATTTCGCAACCAGCACCCTCAATATTCAAAGTTCGGAGATCAGCGGAAATACATGCGCTACGACGACGACCGGCGGCGGCGCCATCCAGGCCAACGGGACGATAAATATTACTAATTCGACCTTTGCGAACAATATTGCAAACGGCGGTTCGGGAGGGGCGATCTACTTCAACGGCGTGCAGATGGCCTTGGGAAGCAGCACGCTGGCTGGCAACACTTCGACCAATAACGGCGGTGGTATCCTTAAATCAACGACAAATCCACTAGGCGTTGGCAACACCATAATTGGGAACAACATCACCACCACTCAGTCGAGTCCGGATGTCAACGGAGTGTTTACGTCAGGCGGTAACAACCTCATTCGTGACGGCGCTGGAGCGACGGGTTTCACGGCTGCGGGCGATCAGGTTGGCACGACCGCGACGCCGCTCAATCCACAGCTTGGGCCACTCGCGAATAATGGCGGCACATCACGGACTTTTGCATTACTTCCTGCAAGTCCCGCGCGAAACTCCGGTAACAATGCTCTGGCGGTTGACCTCGCGGGAAATCCACTGACGACCGATCAACGTGGTGCAGGATTTGCCCGTATTTCGGGCGGCACGGTCGATATCGGTGCATTCGAGGTACAGGCAGGAACACCGACGCCGACCGGAACGCCTCAGTATCAGATCATTGACATCGGCCTGGTTCAGGTGGGCGATACGGCTTCGCAGGGATTTGGTGCTTCGACCGGAGGCGTCGGCGTCGGCAGGTCATTGAGGACCGGCGGGACGCAAGCATTTTCGTGGACGCAGGGCGGCGGGATCGTCGGGTTGCCAAATCTCGCGGGCCGGGCATTCGCCGTTTCAAACGGAGCGAATGACAGCGGCCGTGTTGTCGGTACGGCTGCGACGACGGCGTTTGGATCAGGGCGTCTGCCGATCGTTTGGCAAAATGGCGTTGTTTCACAGCTTCCACTTCCAGGGGGCGAGACACTTGGCGACGCAAATGACGTAAATTCGGCGGGCGTCGCTGTTGGCTCGGTCAATGCTGGGAGTACACAGCGTGCCGCTATTTACGGCCCGGTAATTGCTACTACCATAACCCAGACAACCACGGGCGGCAGCTTCTTCACAACGGCGTTTGGCATCAATGATTCAGGCCGTATCGTGGGAACCGGCATCGATCCGAATAACGCTGCCCGCAATGTCGGCATGGTTTACGACATCGGCAGTGCAAATGCTATCGAGGTTGGAGCACTTCCGGGTTCGAATGGTGCCCTGGCATTTGGCGTGAGCAACAGCGGTCTCGTTACGGGTTCGAGTATGTTGAATCAAGGTGCTGGCCTGCCATTCATTTGGTCGCAAGCCGGTGGAATCCAACCTATAGCATTACCTGTTGGGACAACTCAAGGCTCGGGCCGGGCTGTAAACTCTGCCGGCTGGGTTGTCGGAACAGCCTCGTCAGCATTCGCCATACCATTTCTTAACACCGGCACGACGACATATCGCCTCGGTGATCTTATCCCACCGGGAACGGGCTGGGATCTGCTGACCAACACGTCTTCGTCAGCCCTTGGAATCAGCGATAACGGAATTATCGTTGGAACTGGCGTCTTCAACGGCGTAGTGCGTGCGTACGCGATGGTACCTGGAGGTCCAACCCCAACACCGACGGCAACGCCGACGAATACACCGACGGCGACGCCTACGAACACACCAACGGCAACGCCGACGAACACACCAACGGCGACGCCTACGAATACTCCAACGGCGACACCAACACCGAGCTGTCCATCGACGTTCGTCGTCAATGCCTATGGCGATGAAAGCGATGTACAAGTTGGAGACCGTTTTTGCGCAGTTGGGAACGGTGATTGCACGCTACGGGCGGCCATCGAGGAAGCAAATGCTCTCGGCTCATGCCCGGGTATGATAAATATCGCTTTGGATCAGCTCGGTGGAACAATTTCTCTTGCTACCGCGCTCCCGACGATATTGCATAGCGTCAACATCACAGGCCCTGGTGCAGATCTGTTGACGGTGCGCCGCAGTGCGGTGGGCGGAACCCCTCAATTCAGGGTGTTATCGATCCAAAACACGACGGTAAGGATTTCGGGTATAACGATTCGAGGAGGGGATTGGGGTGGCGGCGGAGCCGGAATTTTTAACGATTTCGGAGGATCGCTGACCCTGAACGACAGCGTAATAACCGCGAACAACGATGCAAAC
>JANNWQ010000025.1:0-7051 GCA_031408595.1 Acidobacteriota bacterium
CTTTGCTCACTGGGTCGTACTTTTCACGACGACTGTAGACCGCCTGTTCGTGGGCGATACTGCAGAGCTGGCAAAAACGAGAGCTCGCGCTGTTGCGAGCGTCATCGATCAAAAGCTCAATGGCGCATTAAAGATCGAAAGAGCGAATTAGATTTTCTGGGAGCGAAAATTCGATCTTCATACATCTAAGGTTTTACTCGAAAGGAATATGTCAGTCGCCAAACGTTACATTCTTGTCCTGCTCGCCATTGTGTTTTCGGCCTTGCCGGTATTCGCCGATTTTGAGCAACACGCGCAAGGCCTAAGAACAAAACTCAATGGACGCGGGTTTACTGTCATGGTCGAGAAACCGTTTGTCGTTGTCGGCGATGAACCCGCAGACCGCGTCACGCTCTGGGCAAACGAGATTATTCGGGGTACTGTGACCCGACTAAAACAGGATTATTTCGCCAAGGACCCGGCGAATATCCTCGAGATATGGCTCTTCAAGGATGAGGTTTCATACCGCAAACACGCAAAAGAATTCTTTGCTGACGAGCCGGATACGCCTTACGGATACTACTCGCCTTCTAAAAAAGCACTAATAATGAATATCGCCACGGGCGGCGGCACGCTCGTGCATGAGATCGTGCATCCGTTTGTCGAGGCGAATTTTCCCGATTCCCCGGCGTGGTTAAATGAAGGCCTCGGTTCCCTGTACGAACAATCGGGGACAGTAGATGGCCATATCTACGGCTACACAAATTGGCGGCTTCGCGGTTTGCAAAATGGATTGCGAACGAAGATCGTGCCGACTTTTAAGGCGATGACATCGATGTCGAATAGCGAATTCTATCGAGAAGAAATGGGCACGAACTATGCTCAGGCTCGCTATCTTTGCTATTACCTTCAGGAAAAAGGCTTGCTCAGAAAGTTCTACAAAGAGTTTGTCGCCAACTCCAAAACCGATCCGAGCGGCTACAGAACGCTCCAACGCATCCTAGGCGAGCGGGACATGGCCGCCTTTCAGCAACGATGGACGGCGTTAGCTTACTTTCTAGGCAGATATTTGGCTGCGGTTTCGGAAAATCGTTTGACCTCGGCCGAGATCCACGCCCGATCTTTATCTAATTCTCCAGCCACGATCTCTGCGACTTTCGGTGCCATCTCGATCGCAGCATGCGCGTTGAGAAACAACGCTCGCGTTCGTCTAGCGAGAACGTCTTCGACGGTCCGCGCCATCTCGCTTTCTACCGCCCGAACGACATCGGCGACGGTGTAAGGAAGTTCAGCAAGAAGTAGCTCGCCGGCCTCGGCGATATTGCTCTCGATTCCTAGAGTCGCGGTTACGCATTCAGCCTTTCTTACCCTGCCGACACTCGCCGCTTTGTTCACGGCTTCTTCCGCCATTCGACGGTATGTTGTCCATTTGCCGCCGGTGATCGTGATCAAGCCGGACGCATCTACGAACATCTCGTGGCTACGAGAGAGTGAGGCTGTGTTGCGAGCATTCGCGCGGCTGACGAGCGGGCGAATGCCGGCGAATGCACTCTTGATGTCGGAGCGTGTCGGCCTTGTCTTGAGATACTCGCCTGCGGTTTCAAGAATAAAGCCGATCTCAGTATCGAGGATCCCGGGCTCGAGGCTCGCAGAATTGACCGGTGTATCGGTCGTACCAATCAGGACATGATCATGCCACGGGATGCAGAAGAGTACGCGGCCGTCGCTTGTTTTCGGGATCATGATGGCGGTGGCTGACGGCAGAAAGCTTCGGTCTAGGACAATGTGCGAACCTTGGGCAAAGGTGACGACGGGTTTTGCTGAGCTGTCCGACAATAGCCTTACCGCGTCGCAAAAAGCTCCGGTCGCGTTGATCACGGCTTTCGCCGCGACCGTGTGAACCTCGCCGGTCTCCATGTCTTGAAATTGCACGCCCACCAACTTCTTTCCGTCGCGAGTAAATGACGTAACACGGGCGTAGTTCATGACACACGCTCCATTAGAGCTTGCCGTTCGAGCCATATCGATCAAGAGCCGAGCGTCGTCAAACTGGCCGTCATGGTACAGAACACCGCCAACTAATCCCTGCGATCGAATACCCGGAAGTCGTTCAAGCGTCTCGTCACGAGATAATATTCGCGACTTTCCGATCGAGTATTTGCCGGCAAGCAGATCGTAGATCTTAAGGCCGAGACCGTAAAAAGCCTTGTCCCAAATGCTGTAGCACGGCACGATAAACTCCTGCGTATGAACAACATGCGGAGCATTTTGCAGCAAGACACCCCGTTCTTTTAGAGCTTCGCGGACGAGCGATAGATTACCTTGCCTAAGATACCTGACACCGCCATGGATGAGTTTTGTCGAGCGGCTCGACGTACCCTTGCCGAGGTCATGTTGCTCCAAAAGTAGAACATCGTAACCACGGGACGCGGCGTCGAGTGCGCAGCCGACGCCGGTCGCTCCGCCGCCGATGACGATGATGTCCCACGGTTCGGTGCGTTCGCGGATTCGTTTGAGGTTATCGTCGCGGTTCACTAGGACAAGATTGTTACGCAAAAGTTGTGAGATCGGAAATGTGTTCCATGTTCCGCAGGTGGAACGGTGGAACACGTGGAACGCATGGAACGCATGGAACACGCTTGAAAATTTTCTCAAACGAATCGACAATCGATGCGATGAGTGACGAAACCTTGGACAAACTGTTCCAGCCAAAACCGCTGATCGTATGTGGCGTGCTATTTATCGCCTCCGCGGTCATCCTGTATTTTCAGGGCCGCGTGTGGTGGTGTCAGGCTGGCGATTATAGCCCGTGGTCGTGGGACATCTGGACGACGCACAATTCACAGCACATCCTAGACCCGTACGCGTTTACGCACGTTCTTCATGGTGTGCTTGAGTTTTGGCTGATCGGTTTGGTCTTCAGAAAAATGCCGATGGCATGGCGTTTGGCATTGGCCGTCGCGATCGAGAGCATATGGGAGATAGCGGAAAACTCGTCGTTCATCATCGAGCGTTACCGCACCGTCACCTTATCGCTGGATTACTTCGGCGACTCGATCATCAATTCACTCGCCGATATCATCTGCTGTGCGGCCGGATTCGCTATCGCATACAAACTCAAATTCTGGCGTTCGCTCGTCCTATTTCTTGCGACCGAAGCAATCCTCATCTTCTGGATCCGCGACAGCCTGATAATCAATATCATCATGCTCATCTACCCGATCGAGGCTCTGAAAGTCTGGCAGATGTCAGGTCGGTAAATCAGCCACAAAAAGCATAAAAGACACAAAAAATCACATTCTTACTTTTGTGTCCGTTGTGCCTTTTGTGGCAATTCTATTATCGTTCGCCGCGCGCGGCTTCAACTTGAGATTGGTGCTCGACGGTCAGCTTTCTTGAGCCGGGTTGGTCGAATGTTTCCATAAGACGAAGAGTTTCATCAATGATGCGGAGTTGATATTCGGGCCAACTTGGCTGGCCTGCAACGGAGCCGAGTTCGCCCGTGTAATATGCGGTTCGCGGTGGTCGGACCTTGTCGTTCATCGATGGATCGACCGATATGCAGATCGTCGGGATACCCGAGACTTCGAGAGCACGGGCAACGATTCCAAGTGTCTGGTGGCAAAGTTTTGAGGCCGGGATGAGCAGCGCTGCTTGGGCTTCATAACGATGCAGCCTTTCAGCCAGTTGCGGCCCAAGTTCGTCGGCGATACGAGCGGCATTGGGCACGTGGCTGCTGACCGACCACCAAACGCTGTTCAGGCTGCCGATCACGGAATTTGCCTGATACTCAAGTAAACGGTCGATCGGAATCTGGGCATTGCGGTCTTCCATCACAGCCTTAGGATCGTAACCTTTCGCCGAGTAAGAAAGGTCCCTAGCCTCAACCTCGATCGGTATCTCACGATAGCTTAAATCGCCGTCTTTTGATTCGAGATCGAATGCGTCCGTTCCCGTAATATGAGCTCCGGTCGATGTGATCAGGGCGAGATTCATCATCGGCAATGCACGCCGAACCGGTGTGAATGGCGAGTGAACATTCTCTACCCAAGGGTAACTTGACATGCTCCCGTTCCAACGCGAAAAGCGATCGTTATAGGTCTTTAAGTTTTCGATCAGTTCCATATCAGGCCTTAAATTCTTTTGAGAAGTCGTACGGGTCGTTTGTCGCAACAATTTTGGCCGCACCAAATTTCCGGTTTGAGATAATAAAGAATGCTATCAGCGCCGCGGCCATTCCCGCAAATAGGACCCACACCGACCACTCGTGCAGCGTATTGAACTGTATCCGCAGAGGGTCGTCCACTGCGACCTCATCGATCGGCTTGCCCATCTGCGCTCTTACGGACGATAACCAAAATCCGATCACGAACTGCCCGACCGCACCCGCCGCCGCGACGACCAAGAGCATAAATCTCTCGATCCAGAGCCAGAATTTGTTAAGGTTTGCGGTACCGAGCAGCGAGGTCACGATCAGAATGACGGCAATCGCCATCGCTCCGAAATTGAGGATCGTCAGGTTTCGATTGACGACCGCACCTGCCAATTCACGCTCCGGTAAGACGGCGAAAGCACTCTGAGCGACGCCGATGAAAAATACCGCCGCCCCGAGCCAGATGGCCAGAAGCAGAAGCCGTATGTCGGAGAAGAATTTCATAAGTCGCTCGCTCGTAAAGCCCTATTATCTAGCTTTTCGGCACAAAGGGCAAAACGCCGCGTTTGTGATAACCTCATAACGAACCCGCTATGTCCACACACCTCACAGAGATCTACGACCAGCTATTCTCATACTGCGAAGCAAGAGATTTCGCCGGCCACGATCCGTTTGATGGGCTGAATAGCCGTCTGTTTCAGTTAACACCGCTGAAGCATATTAGATCGGCTAGACTCGCATGGCTGCAGATATTCAAACGCTCGCCGATCGATCTTCGCGGCTTTTTTGGCGTCAAGAAAGGCGTAAATCCCAAGGGCCTTGCACTGTTTGCTCTAGCCGAGCTATCACGCTTTCGCGTCACAAAAGAGACCCGACACATGGAGAACGCCGTGCGACTGCTCGACCAGCTCCTGGGCGAAAAGATCGTCGGAAAGACGAAAGACGGCCGAGCGACGCTATCGTTCGGGTACAATTTCGATTGGCAATCGCGCGTCTTTTACGCTCCCACGGGAACACCTGCGATCGTTCCGACAGCTTTTGCGTCTCAGGCGTTTATGGAAGCTTACGACGTGTTTGGCGATGAAAAATATCTAAATGCAGCGGATGAAATCTGCCTGTTTGTACTCAACGGGCTAAATCGGATCGACGAAACAGATGATGAAGTTTGTTTCAGCTACACGCCAATCGACCACAGCATTATCTTTAACGCGAGTCTGCTGGCAGGCGAATCACTCGCTCGCGTCGGAGCCGCAACCGACAACAAAGAATATTTACAGATGGCCGCTAAAACCGTTCGATTTGTCATCCGAAGGCAGAACAAGGGCGGGGCATGGGTCTACGGTGCGGATCAGTCGCAAAAATGGGTCGATAATTTTCACACAGCTTACATTCTGCTCTCGCTCTATCGGATTTCGAGCAATATCGACGAGCTTCGTTCCGATACCTTTGACGCTATAAATCTAGGCGGTGCCTATTGGCTAAACAATTTCTTTCTCGACGACGGAACTCCGAAATACTACGACAAAGAAACGTACCCGATCGATATTCACTCGGCCGCAGTAGCGATCTCGACTATGTCTGAGCTACAGGCGATCGATCAGCGAATGCTGCCGATGGCGTTGAAAACAGCGGACTGGACGATCGCGAATATGCGTAACAATGACGGCTCATTCTATTACCAGTTCCGAAAGAACGGTCCCGTAAAAACGCCGTTTATGCGTTGGGGACAGGCTTGGATGGCCTATTCTTTAGCAAGGCTGATCGAGGCGGAAGGCAACTAACGGGATGGAAAGTGAGATCAAAGATTTCTGGCAAACGCACCCGTGCGGGGCGGAACTCGTCGGCGATCTCAACGACGAGACGAGGGTCGAATACGAAGAGTTTTTCCGCCGCTATGACGATTTCAGATACTCGCTCGAGCCGCATATATTGAAGAATCTCGACCGGATCGATTTCTCGGGTAAACGCGTACTCGAGATCGGTCTCGGGCAAGGTGCCGACGCGGAGCAGATAGCAAGGCGTGGCGGCATTTATAGCGGAGCCGATCTTACCGAAGAATCGGTCAAGCGGGTTAGAATGCGTTTCGAACTCCGTGGGCTTGAGTTCGAGCGAATCCAACAGGCAAGTGCGCTGGAATTACCATTCGCTAATAGCTCATTTGATATGGTTTTCAGCCACGGCGTATTACATCACATTCCTGAGATCGGCAAAGCTCAGGCCGAGATCGCAAGGGTATTAAAACCAAACGGGCAGCTGATCGCAATGCTCTACGCGAAGTGGTCTCTGAATTATCTGGTCTCTATATCCATCGCTCGCAGGCTCGGCTTGCTCGCGATGTATGGCTTTGGCGTAAATGCTGGTGGTATCTATGGCCTTCACATTGAAAACGCAAAGAAGGTCGGACTCTCAGAGTATCTGACGATGCAAAACTTTATCAACGTCAGTACCGATGGACCTTTTAATCCTTATTCAAAGGTATACGGTAGTCGCGAGATCAAGGCTGATTTCGTCGATTTTGAGTTGTTAGAAACTCACAAAGAATTTATGCACGCACCGCCCTTTCCGGTGCATCGTTTGCCGCTTGCGAGCTTGCTCGGCTGGCATTTGTGGGTAGAAATGCGGCCAAAGAAAGAGATTTAACGCAAAGACGCGAAGGAGCAAAGACGCAAAGTTTTTTATTCAGCTGATCTCTAACTCGTGTCTCTCTCCCCTTTGCGTCTTTGCCACTTTGCGACTTTGCGTTGAAACTTCTAATATGTGCGGAATCGCCGGAATCATCTCTCACGACCCTGAATCGCGTATTGGGGCGGCTCTAATGTCCATCGAGCACCGCGGACGGGACGATGAAGGCGTGTTCATTTCCGCCTCATTCGGTTCCGATAACATTAAAGCCTGCTTAGGCCATCGCCGACTTTCGAT
>JANNWQ010000026.1:0-4362 GCA_031408595.1 Acidobacteriota bacterium
AGCTGGCGTCAAATTCCTTCATACTTCTGTCTACTTGCCTCCGCCTGATAGTTTCCCGATCAGGGTGAAGAGTGGCAGGTACATCGAGATGACGATTCCGCCGATGGTGACGCCGAGGAAGGCGATGAGGACGGGCTCGATGAGGGCGAGCAAGTCGGCGATGGCCGTGTCGACCTCGTCTTCGTAGAAATCGGCGATCTTACCGAGCATGGCGTCCATCGCACCGGTCTGTTCACCGACGCCGATCATCTGGCTGACCATGTGCGGGAATACGTTAGTAGCCTTGAGCGGATCGACGAAGTTCTCACCGCGTTCGACGCCGGCACGGACCTTGAGGATCGCGTCTTCGATAATGACGTTGCCGGCCGTTTTGGCCGTGATGTCGAGTGACTGCAAAATGGGTACACCCGACGATAATAGCGTCGATAGGATACGCGAGAAACGGGCAACTGCGACTTTACGCAAGATGCTGCCAAAGATCGGAGTCTTGAGTAGCAACCCGTCGATATACCAACGGCCCTTTGGCGTCTTGTATGTGTAGCTGATGCCGACGCCCGATGCGATTATGGCGATCAACATCGCGAGGCCGCCCCAACCGGCGAGGAAGCCGGATATTCCCATCACGATACGTGTTGGCAGAGGCAAAGCCTCGCCCGGGCCGAGAAGGCCGACGAAGATCTGTTCGAATTGCGGGATGACAACGATCATGATCACCGCGATCGCGATAATGGCAACGGCAACGACCGCAGCCGGATAGATCGACGCCGAAACGATGCTCCGTTTCAGTTTGACGACCTTTTCGATCAGGGTTGCGAGACGCTGCAAAATGAGATCGAGCACACCGCCCGTTTCACCGGCCTCGACCATGTGCGTGTAGAGCGAATCGAAAACTTTAGGATGCTTTTCGAGAGCCTGAAAAAGCGTTGAACCTTCCTCGACGTTCTGGCGAACCTGCCGCAGAACATCCTTAAAGAAAGGATTCTGCTGCTGCTCACCAAGAATGTCGATACACTGAACGAGCGGCAGACCCGCGTCGATCATGACCGAGAACTGACGTGTGAACACAGCGAGTTCCTTGGCCTTGACCTTCTTTCGGCGGCCAAGCTTTGGAATGGCGATTTCACGGCCCTTCTCAGTGGCCTGAGTCAGCACGATCTGCTCGCGGCGGAGCAAGGCACGCAGCTCATCCTGAGTCGCGGCATCTCGTTCACCGGCGATCAATTCGTTTAGTCGATTTCTTCCTTTAAAGACAAATGTTGGCATATTTACTCCGATTCAAAATTAAAAACCTTTCACTTTTAGTTTTTAGTTTTTCGCTATCTTACCGGCGGACGTTCGCCGATCGTTCGGCCCTGAGCATATGGGCTTCCACTGCCAGGAGCTGGTCGTGTCGCAGGGCGACCACCACCACCGCCGGAATAGGTATCATTGAGTCCCGAACCGCGGTCGATCAGATCTTTCAGCTCGTCCGCATTCGATGAACGCTGCATCGCTACATCAAGAGTGATCTGACGTTTGTGATAAAGCGTGGCAAGGGCCTGATTGAAGGTCTGCATACCGAACTTGTCCTGACCGGTCTGCATCATCGAATAGATCTGGTGGATCTTGTCTTCGCGGATCAGATTGCGGATAGCGGCGTTCGGTACGAGGATCTCGAGGGCCATACACCGGCCATCGCCTGATGCTTTTGGCAGCAAGGATTGGCACATGATGCCTTCGAGAACGAGGGATAACTGTGTGCGGACCTGTGACTGCTGCTCGGCAGGGAACACGTCGATAATACGGTTGATCGTCGAGTAGGCCGAGTTGGTGTGCAGCGTTGCAAAGGTCAAGTGTCCCGTTTCAGCGATACGCAATGCCATCTCGATCGTCTCGAGGTCTCGCATTTCGCCGACGAGCACAACGTCAGGGTCCTGACGAAGTGCAGTTCTGAGAGCCGCGCCAAACGAATGCGTATCGGCCGCAACCTCACGTTGATTTACAACGCAGTTCTTATGATTGTGTAGAAACTCGATTGGGTCTTCGATCGTCAGGATATGATCATGACGCTCGATGTTGATCTTATCAACCATCGACGCAAGCGTGGTCGATTTACCCGAACCGGTCGGCCCGGTCACGAGGATAAGGCCGCGAGGCTTCTTGCACATATCCGAGACTACCGACGGCAAGCCGAGAGCTTCGAATGTCTTGATCTCGTAAGGAATTGCACGAAAAACCGCACCAACCGCACCCTTTTGGTTAAAGAGGTTGGCACGGAAACGCGACATTCCCTTGAGGCCGAACGAGAAATCGAGTTCGAGGTTTTCCTCAAACCGGTGCTTCTGCGCATCGGTCAGCACGGAATATGCCAGCCGTTTTGTATCCGACGGCGACATCGTGGCAAACCCGGGCAAAGGTGCCAAATGGCCGTGGACACGAACCTGCGGCGGCGAATTGGTGGAAAGGTGGAGATCCGATCCACCAAGATCGGTCATCTTTTTGAGGAGGTCGGGCAGCGTGACCGACGTTTCGTCTGATGCGTTTTCGTAGCTCATAGGGTTATTGGTGACGGGATAACAGTGACAAGTGACAGGTTGTCACCCGTCACTTGTCACTTGTTACTGTTTACGGGTTTGAGGCTCTCAAGGCCGGGCGAACACGGTTCTTGAGCGAATTGATGACCTTTTCTGATTCCTCGGCGAGGCGTTCGGATTCCTGGACGGGCGAGTTCGTGGCGACATTGTAGATCTTGCCGTCCACCTCGGTGAAATAGAACATACGCGACTGGACGCCGCCGTTCTTTGCCTGCGATTGGGCCACGACCACATAAACCTGCTGGCCGCTGATCTCTTTCTGATAGTCATTGACCACCCAACCGTTCTCACGGATCATGCGGTCGATAACCTCTCTGCGAAGTGCTGTCGTAGCAACGCCGCCGACCATCTTGTTACGGCCACCGGTCGACTCGCCGACTGCCGGGCCGACCACCGATATCGATGCCGAACCAACCTGATCACCTGCCGAATTGTCCACGCGAAACTTCAATTCAGCCGGCGTCGAGACCGAAGCACTCCAGCCAGCCGGAGCCGGATCTCCCGACGGAAGAGCGGCTACAGTTGACGGAGCCGCCGTTGGAGTCTTCGGCGTGACCGTCTTCGCGACCGGTGTCGACCTTTGAGCCGCACGCTGGCGTGCCAACCGCAGATGACGCAGGCGCAATGCACGCTTGCGTGCCGCGATCTGACGTTTTTTCTTCATCTTCACACGGTATTGACGCCACCAGCCTTTTGAATACTTTTTGTACTTCTTGACCTGTTTTTTACGCTTTTTCTTTGGACCAGCTTCGGCCTGATCGGTCGCGAGCGGTATCAACACCGTGCCCCCGACCAATAATGCCAACGATAATGCAATTGCCCTTACAACCATAGTTCCTCCAATGCCTTCTTATAGGACCGTTTCTTTTACTACTTCCTCGATCGTCGTGATGCCATCGCGAATCTTACATAGCCCCGACTCGCGAAGGGTTATCATGCCGCCTTCAATTGCTTTTCTCCGTAGTTCCATTGCGCTAGCGCCAATAATAATGAGTTCGCGGAGCTCGTCCGTGATCTCCATAACTTCGTACAGGCCGACGCGGCCCTTAAAGCCGGTTTTGTTACACGTCTCGCAGCCTTTGCCCTTGTACAGCTTAAGATGTGGGGCTTCTTCTTTAGTAAAGCCGACTTCTATCAGGCCTTCGACCGGAAAATGAACTTCCTCTTTACACTCGCTGCAAATACGCCTGATCAGACGCTGTGCCTGAATAATGTTGACCGATGTCGCCACCAGAAATGGCTCGATGCCCATGTTCACGAGACGCGAGACCGTCGAAGGTGCGTCATTCGTGTGAAGCGTCGAGAGTACAAGGTGACCCGTCAAAGCAGCCTTGATCGCGATCTCAGCCGTTTCAAAGTCTCGAATTTCGCCGACGAGCACGATGTTAGGATCCTGACGAAGGAACGAGCGAAGTGCAGCGGCGAAGTTCAAACCGATCTGCTCCTTCATCTGCACCTGATTGATGCCCTGAAGGTTAAACTCGACCGGATCTTCGGCCGTCATGATATTGGTCTCGGACGTATTCAACGCCTGCAGTGCCGAGTAGAGCGTATTCGTCTTACCCGAACCGGTCGGGCCGGTGACGAGCACCATTCCGTATGGATTCGAGATAGCTTTCTTAAATTTATCCAGGCTTGCCTGCTCGAAACCAAGCTTGGTCATGTCGAGCATGAGCTTGTCTTTGTCGAGCAGACGGAGCACGACTTTTTCGCCGAACAAAGTAGGCAGGCTCGATACACGAAAATCGAGTTCGCGCGAACGGTTGTCGATCTTGACCTTGATCTTGAT
>JANNWQ010000027.1:0-3178 GCA_031408595.1 Acidobacteriota bacterium
AGCTCACGTTTGACAGACCAGCGTTCGAAATCGTCGTTGAGCCGGGCTGTATCACCGCTCGCCCATTCACCGGCGTTTGCGCCGTCGATAAATATTCGTGCACTGCGATTGTTTTTTAGCGTAAATCCGGCGTTGTCAGAATACACACGTGCCTCTCCGCCTTCGCGGGCGGCAATGCTGATCTCGTTGTCACCATCGCGTCCGGCATCGACGCGGTAGGCTCCCGAATGCAGCAATGCAAGAGTCGTCTTAGGAGCGTCGATCTCAAATGACGTCTTGTCTTTATCAAATGACGTCACTCGAACCGCCATCGTCCCCAGGCTCAAACTCAAGGCGATCGCCTCATCCTTTAACGAGACGATCTTGAGAAACGCATTCTCATCGAGCCGCACATGGCTATTCTTGTCAAACTGTATCTCGACACGCGTCCCGCTATCGGTAGCGATCTCGTCACCCTCGACGAGTGGCAGATTCAAGACGGCCTTTTCCCATTCCTCGACGCCGTTGCGTTTTATCTTCGCCTCGCCCGAGAGAAAACTGATACGCGCGACGCGTGCCTTGACCTCGGGCTCGTCGTCATCGTCGCTAAATGTGTAGTTCGCCGCGTCAGGCAGATTGATTGTCTGCGGCGACGAGACCGCGAACATCGACGTGCTTCCAAACAACGCCCCAAACAACACAAATATCGCAGCCAAAAAACTCTTTGCCACTGTTTGCATTACATTTTCCTCCAGATAGGACCTCATTTTGTCTCTAGTTGATGTGGAGAATTCAACTTTTGTCCTTTTAAGAGGCAATCAGCGTACCGGAACAATAGCAAGTCAAAATAACCGCAAAACACTACGTTCTGGGCACTTACAAGGTATTTCACTAACCAAATCGTGCGCAGTCAGGCGACCCACAATGCCATTTCGTGCGCTCTCTGCTCTGCGGCTTTGCGGCTTTGCGGGAAAACTCTTTCTGGAATAAATCAGCCCCAAAACGTAATCTATCTCGTATGAAAGCAATTCTCTTCGCCCTCATCGTCGCTGTAATGTCCGTGTCCGCCTCAGCTCAGGTCACTGTCGAGGACGCTGCAAAATCCGCTCTCAATGTCGGCGGCAAGATGCCATCGTTCACGCTAAATGACTCGCTCGGCAAGGCTGTTTCGAGCCGTGATCTGCTCAAGCAGGGCAATCTGGTCGTGGTGTTTTACCGCGGAGCGTGGTGTCCGTTTTGTAATAAATATCTGAACACGCTGCAAAAAAGCATGCCGCAGATCAATTCCGCAGGCGGCCATCTCGTTGCGATCTCAGTCGAAAATGCCGACCGCTCACAGGCCATTACCAAGAAGAACGAGCTGACCTACACGGTCCTGAGCGATCCCGATCTGACAGTCGCGCGTATGTTCAAGATCGTCTACCAAATGCCCGACGACCTCAACGCCAAGTACAAATCCGGCGGTCTCGACGTTGCCAAGTACAACTCGATGGAAAAAGCCGAATTGCCCATCTCGGCCACCTACATAGTCAATAAGAAGGGCGAAATAACCTACGCCCACATCGAACCCGACTACAAAAAACGCCCAACCCCGGACGAGCTCATCGCTGCACTCGGTCAGATCCGAAAGTAGGGTAGGCTCAACGCACTATTCAAACAGGATGGACAGGATAAACAGGATTTCGGAAGAGACAGTTAGTGATCTTATTCCTATCTATCCTGTTAATCCTGTATATCCTGTATGAATTTCCCCTTCGCGTTCACAGAACCTTTGATTTTATTTCGACCGCGAACTAAGATTTTCGGTAGAGGTTTATCGAAATGAAACGCACTGTGCTATCCGCATTTATTCTGTTCGCACTATCAATTTCCGCCTTTGGCCAGAAAGCGGCCGTGGGCAAGCCTGCTGACGCTAGTAAGGGTGTTCGCGATGCGTTTGATCGGCTGGTCGAGGGGATCAAGCAGGTTGACGCTGACAAGGTGATGGCGGCGTATGACAAGAGCGAGCGGCTGCTAATCTTTAACAACAACGGCACCGCGACGCTCGGGTATGACAACGTAAAGACAAACGTCGATGCCATCTATGCTCGTATTAAGAATGTCACGCTTGAGATCACGGGCCTGCGAGTCGAAATGCTGGGAAAGACGAACGCATACGTCAGTTGCAAATGGCTCCAGTCGCAGGAGTACGACGGCAAACTCGAAACGTCCTCAGGCCGAATGACGCTCGTCTACAAACTGGTAGGCAAAGACTGGAAGATTACCCACCGCCATACATCACCAGATAAACCCGACGCCACACGCCCGGTCTTCCCATCTGAAAGGCAGTAGGAGTTTAGCCACGAATGACACGAATAGCACGAATTCTTTTTGGTTTTGATTCGTGACATTCGTGTAATTCGTGGCTAAATTTCCGAACCTCTGCGGTAAGATAACGCTATGCGGACAATCATCCTACTGTTGCTATCCGTCCTCGGGGCAGCGGCGCAAACGCCGCCGATCGATCCCGGCGTCTCGCACGAACTCGCCAAATGGCGGGCTGCACGATATAGCGACGTTCGCTACAAGCTGAATCTCACACTAGAAAAAATGTCGCCCGTGCTCAAGGGCACGATAGAGATACGGGTAAAGGTCAATGCGGCACCCGGGGAACAAGGTACGGTGCCGTGGGGTGTACCGATCGTCCTTGACTGGCGAAAGATAAGGGGCAGCGAGAGCCTTTCGACGGTTTCGAACGCCTCTGTAAACGGCGAAAATGTAACTCCTCTACAGGGAGCGGGCCGCGTCTTGGATGTAGCGGAGCCGGTTTATGAGAACCGCTCAGAGCACCTGATCTTCATGGATGCAGTAAGGCCCGGCGAGAACGTCATCAAGCTCGATTTTACTTCGCCGATATTGACCAGCGGGTCGGCGATCACGCGGTATGTGGATAAAGAGGACGGGGCGGAATATATCTATTCGCTCTTCGTCCCCAGCGACGCCAGCACGGCGTTCCCGGTGTTTGACCAGCCGGATCTGAAGGCGAGGTTTAGTTTAGAGGTTTCACATCCAGATGGTTGGAAAGCTATTTCAAATACTTCGGGCGTGGAGTTTATTGAGGGGGCCGCTCTACGTGGCGGCGGCAGATCCACAGAGTTCACGACCGATTTTCCCGAAACCAAACCTATCAGCACCTACGTCTTCGCATTCGCGGCGGGGC
>JANNWQ010000028.1:0-2860 GCA_031408595.1 Acidobacteriota bacterium
CCTCGCAGCCGAGCCGTTCGCGAAGCGACGCACCGTTCGCATCACTAAAATTCTTGCCGACAATGTTTTCGACCTCTTCGCAGTTCGGCGTCGCGGCGGTTGCACCTACAAACGAAGTCAGGCGGTAACGGGAATCGACAACAAGAGGTATCGAACGCCGCTGAGCGATCACACGAGCTTCGGCAAATATCTCTTCGAACACCGCTCCGTAGCCATAGTCCGAAACGATGATCGCGTCGAGCGTGTCCGCGACGGCGACGAGGTTGGCGATCAATCTTTCACGTATGTCATTTGCGAGTTCGGGGCCGCCTTCGTAGTCGATGCGGATCACCTGTTGGCGGGCGGCATAGTGCTGGCCGGCGAGTACGCGAACTTTTGTCGTTGTAGTGACCCCCGTGTCGGTCAAGATGGATCCGATATCGACGCTCGCCTTTTCCAACGCGTCGGTCAGCCTTGTACCATTTTCATCACTGCCCACGACACCGATTGGGATCGGCCTGCCTCCGAGCGATGCCACATTTGCGGCGGCGTTTGCGGCGGCTCCGGGCAGCGTGACGGTCTCGTCGTGGCGGAGGATAAAAACCGGAGCCTCACGCGAGACACGCGAGATCGTGCCGCCGAGAAACTGATCGGCCACCAGATCGCCGATTATTGCGATCCGCTTGCCGGTAAATCCGTTGCTAATTGCTTCGCGTAACGATGACATTTGCTAAACAAAAACCTACTACAAACCGCTGCCATAAACAAAAATGGTTGAAAGCGTACGCCCTCAACCATTTTATGAAATTTGCCCGCCCTACGTATTAGTGAGTGTCGTAGCTGGCGACCGGATAGTCGTTTGCCGAACCCCACGTAGTGATGATCGTCTGTCCGGTTAAGCTGCTGCGATAGTAAAATTTACCGTCCGTATCACGCCAGACAGCAAGGTCTGTTTTGGCGTCGCCATCGTAGTCGGTCTGCGTATTGAGGTCAGATCCGGTGATGCCAAAGGGAATCGCAAGGAAGCCGCCATTCGACAGAAGGACGTACCACGTGAGCGGCGCCGTCAGCGTAGTGCCTTCGCGAACGACCGCGTAATCAAACTTACCATCGCCGTCATAGTCACCGGGTACGCAAAGGTCGTTTGCTAGTCCCCAGGTAGCTGTCTGCAACTGAAGATTGGAACTACGAAGCGTGTAGAAAGTCGAATTCGACGTGGCCGAAGCACCCGGACGCTGAACCGAAACGTCAAACTTGCCGTCGCCGTCATAGTCGCCCGGTGCGGAATAGTCACCCGCCAAGCCCCACTGAATAGCGGTAAAAGCAAGGTCGCTGCTGCGGTATATATACCAGATCAACTGGCCATTAAAGCGGCGTACGATCGCATGATCGGTCTTGCCGTCACCGTCGTAATCGCGGGCTACGGGTTCGTCACCGGTAACGCCCCAATTTACGATCGAGACTGTTCCGTTCAAACTGTTGAGCCTGTACCACGCACCGTTGGTATCACGCCAGACCGAAACGTCGCCCTTGCCGTCACCGTCATAATCGCCCGGTGTCATAAAGTCCTGACTCGCGAGTCCCCAGTTGGTGATGTTAAATCCACCGCCGGTCTTGAGGGTGTACCAAACATTGTTCGAGGGACGAAAGACCGTAAAATCAGCCCTGTCATCGCCATCGACGTCGAGAGCGTCGCGCATACGAATATTGCCCGTTCCAGGACCGATCTGTGCAAAGATCGAGACGCTCGATACGAGCATTAAAGCAGCGAACAGACCCAGCATTGTTACCTTGCCGCTAAGGGCGAAAAGCTTGTTCATTTGAAGTGTTCCTTAAGATCCTGTTTGATGTCGGGGTTGGGCCAAGGCCGTCTCTCGATCTGGTTTAGCTAAAATATAGCACTTTTGACACAGCGCTTGCAATAAAAAGCAACCTGCATCGCATTATCTGTTTAACCCAACAAAAATAGGCGATTTATGAACTCAACAGGTTAGACGCACGCGATTGCCGAATGGTTGGAAAACCTTAATTCCCCGTTTTTCACCCAACACGCGACTGTCTAATGGTGATCGGCTGATTGCCGATCACGACCACAGCGTTACGCGTGATCGTTGTATTTACCGTTACGCGAAAAGTTATGGTCGAGCTACCGCTGAAGGTGTCCGTATCAACCATTTTTACCCATGACGCCTGACTTTTTACGTTGAAATCACAATTCGGAGCAGTCGTCACCGGCAAAGTGAACACGCCGCCCTTCGTCGGCACATTTATCGTAAGTGCGGTCGGCGAGAAGGTGCAAACGGTTTGGTTTCGCATCGCCCGATCTACATTCAATCGACCGCCGGTCTTGTTAAACCCCGTAAATGACGGCAGCGTATCGACGTTGTTCATCAACGTGGCCTTGAGCGATGAGACCGATAGATTCGGGTTAAAAGCTGATAATAAGGCCGCTGCACCGGCTGCGTGCGGTGTCGCCATCGACGTGCCGCTCATCGAGCCGTAGCTGGAATTTGAACCAAAAGTCGTGCTGTAAATACTCTGGCCGGGAGCCGCGAGATCGACGGAAACGGCACCGTAGTTAAAAATTCGATTGTCACTCTGATCCGAGCCGCCGACAGAGAGGATGGTCGGGCTAGCGTAGCTTGCCGGATAGAATGGCGTAAGGTCCGTGTTCACACCATTGTTCCCCGCGGCGAAAACATTCAAAATTCCCGTTTCGCCCATCGCGTCGATCGCGTCCTTGGTCGCCTGGTCGTAACCGCAGGCTTCGTCGCAGCCGCCGTAGGAATTGTTAGTGACGCGAATGTTTACGCCGCGCAGCTTCATCATTCGGATGTAGTTGTAGGCGTTGATGAGCATCGAAGATGTTGTTGCGCCGCCG
>JANNWQ010000029.1:0-8588 GCA_031408595.1 Acidobacteriota bacterium
GCGAACCTGATCTTTCACGAGGCGGCGCATCAGTGGTTTGGGGACACGGTGACGATGAAATGGTTCGACGACCTGTGGCTAAAAGAAGGCTTTGCCGAGTTCATGGCGTACAAGACGCTGGAGCGGGTGATGCCCGACGCCAACGCCTGGAAGGTCTTCTACGAACGCAACAAGCAGGCCGCCTACCTCACCGACTCCACCAAAGGCACCACGCCCATCTACCAGGAGATCGCCAATCTAAACTCCGCCAAGAGCGCCTACGGCAACATCGTCTACCGCAAAGCCCCTTCGTTCCTAAAACAAG
Organism: Acidobacteriota bacterium; assembly: GCA_031408595.1. Lineage (GTDB taxonomy): Bacteria > Acidobacteriota > Blastocatellia > Pyrinomonadales > Pyrinomonadaceae > OLB17. The sequence goes on from JANNWQ010000029.1 coordinate 305, forward strand.
CCGAGTTCTACCTTGGACCGGATAAATTCCAAACTGCCGTGCGAGCGTTTTTGAAGAAGTATGAGTATGAGAATGCGGGTTGGGAAGATCTGGTGAAGGAGTTTGAGGCAACCAGTGGAAAAGCATTAAGCGGATGGGGTTCGCAATGGGTCAAGACTCCCGGCTTAGGTGTCGTCCGACTTTCGCCTAAGCCGGGATCGACCTCGGATTACCAAATCCGTAGCGAGAGCACACAGAACTACGTCGTACCCGATCAACGTGTCCAATTTCTAGTTATCGACGCGAATAATACTCGCAAGATTGAAGAGAGATACGTGTGTAGCTATTCGGTTCTGCGATGCGGGAGCGATCTTCCCACGCAGAAACCAATCGCTATAATGCCCAACTACCGCGACCAAGGCTACGGCATCTTCCTTATCGACGACAAAAGCCGCGATTACGCTCTGAAAAATATCGGAAACGAAAAGGACGATTTTCTTCGCTCGATGATGTGGGGCGCTCTCTGGGACAGCGTCCGCGAGGGTGAGCTCGATCCGAAGGAGTATGTTGAGCTGGCGATCAAGCAGCTCGGCGGCCCGTTGCAGCGGCCCGCACGAAGTAAGGGCACCGCTGACGCAACAGAAAGCGATGAAACAATCATTCAATCGCTCCTCGGCCGCGTCTCGACCGCGATGAGTTACTACCTGATCGACACCGATCGCACTGCCATCGCTCCGCGTCTCGAAGCCGTCCTGCTCGACCGCCTCCAAAACGCCCCGACGCCGGGCCAGCGGATCACATTCTATCGGGCATTTGTTGCCAATGCGTCGACCGCGAAGGGCCGGGAAGTTCTCAAGGAGATGCTCCGACAGTCAGTACCGGGAACGGTAGTGACCGGGGCACCAGCGTCGAAGCAGAAAGCCCCCGTCGCTACCGCTCAGGGTACTGACAAACCAGCAGCCGCTCCGCTCCGCACCAAAGACCGCTTTGACATCGTCCAGCGACTGATCATCCTCGGCGACCCGGACGCGTTGAAATTACTCGCTGATCTCGAAAAAACAGAGACCACCGACGACGCCAAACGCTACGCCTACGCCGCCCGTGCTGGTCTAGCGACGGCTGAGAACAAGGCGAAGTATTGGAACGATTTTGTAAATAACAAAGACATCTCCGAAAGCTGGATCGAAGCCGCCTTCGGCCCATGGAACTCAATCCGGCAAGCAGACCTCACATTGCCGTATCTCGAACGCGCCCTAAAAGAGCTCCCCAACCACAAACGCAACCGAAAGATATTCTTCGTCAACGGCTGGCTCGCCGCCTTCATCGGCGGCCAACGCAGCGACGCGGCACTAGCCACCGTCAACAAATTGCTCACAGACAACCCAACCCTAGACCGCGACCTGCGGCTCAAGATCCTCGAGAACGTAGACCTGATCGAACGGGCTGTGAAAATTCGTGGTAGGTTCGGGAAGTAATTGTCCACAGATAAACACAGATGGACACGGATAAGATCTGTTACAAAAATTGCTTTTCTTATCTGTGTTTATCCGTGTTCATCTGTGGTTCCAATTCCTGATCGAAAGTGTTTTCATAAAAATATGAACAAGAATCTATTCCTTTTATTCGCCCTCGTCGCTACCTTTGCAATTGCTGTAAATGCTCAGTCCCGAACCAAAAAGGCAACGGTAAAACCTAAGCCGAAACCGGCTGTTCTCGCCACCGGTGCGGTGAAAACGCCGTCGGGTTTGATATATCTCATTACCCAAAAGGGCACGGGCCGCGTGCCAAAGGTTGGCGAGACCGTTGTGGTCCATTACACCGGCACGCTGACGAACGGGACCAAATTTGACAGTTCGCATGACGCCGGGAAGCCTATCGCGTTCCCGCTTGGCAAGGGCCGCGTTATCAAGGGCTGGGACGAGGGTATCGGAAAGCTAAATGTCGGCGGCCAGGCGATATTTGTAGTCCCGTCATCACTCGGTTATGGCCCCGGCGGCCGCGGCCCGATACCGCCAGGTGCGACGATGATCTTTATCGTCGAGCTGGTTGAGATCAAGGAACAGTAGTCCCGCAGGGACCGCAAGGAAGAAATTTAACAGGATGGACAGGATAGGCAGGATGGGGACGGAAAATCGTAAGGTTTCTGTTCCAAATCCTGTCTATCCTGTTCATCCTGTTTGAATTATCCTTTGGGGCTTTGCCTCTCGCAGTTTTGTACAGCTCACAATCTTGACAAAAAAATAATGATTTGAGAATATTTGGTTTACGGAATACGTGAAACCATTGTCTGAGCTACGTTTATGAAAATTTCGGCACAAGAGGAATATGGGTTGCGATGCCTCGTGCAGTTGGCTAATCTGCCCGATGGCGACAGCCTGACGCTGCCGCAGATCGCCGAGCGTGAGGGCATCTCGACGGCGAACGCGGGCAAGCTGATGTGGCTGTTAAATAAGGCCGATTTTGTCACCTCGACCCGCGGCACCAAGGGCGGCTATCAATTGGCTCGTCCGGCAGGCGAAATTCGCCTCAGCGAGATCATCAAAGTGCTCGACGCCGACGTGCTCGATAAGCACTGCGAGAGCTACACCGGCGTACTCGATAGCTGCGTCCACAAAGGCGACTGCGGCATCCGGCCTGTCATCGTTGGATTACACGAGATCGTCGAAAATGCCCTGTCGAAGATCACGCTCGCTCAACTCGTCGGCAACGAGCTGACGGTCGGCGAGATGTTTCATTCGATCCAGGGAATACATCGGACGCTCGAGGCGCAGAGGCATTAAGAGGTTTAGCCACGAATGACACGAATATCACTAATTAGGAGGTTTTTATTCGTGCCATTCGTGTAATTCGTGGCAAAAAAGGTTTTGATTTATGTCGACAGCAGCAGAATTACTTACAAATCGGGAATACAAATACGGCTTTGTCACGGATATCGAGACGGAGACGATTGCTCGTGGCTTGAGTGAAGACACCGTTAGACTCATTTCGTCGAAGAAGAACGAACCCGAGTGGATGCTCGACTTCCGGCTGAAGGCCTATCGGAAATGGCTCACGATGGAGCAGCCGGACAACTGGGCAAATTTTGATTATCCGAGCATCGATTTTCAGAACATTTCGTACTATTCGGCGCCGAAGCAGAAGCCTTCGAAGGCGAGCCTGGACGAGGTCGACCCGGAATTACTGAAGACTTTCGAAAAACTCGGCATTCCGATTACCGAGCAGAAAATGCTCGCAAATGTAGCGGTCGATGCGGTGTTTGACTCGGTTTCGGTGGCGACGACGTATAAGAAAAAGCTGCTCGAGGCCGGCGTGATCTTTTGCTCGTTCACCGAGGCCGTCGAGCTTTATCCGGACAAGATCCAGAAATATCTCGGCTCGGTCGTGCCTGTCGGCGACAATTATTACGCGGCTTTGAATTCCGCTGTTTTCTCGGACGGCTCGTTCGTCTTCATCCCAAAAGGCGTCCGCTGTCCGATGGAGCTTTCGACATATTTTCGCATCAACACGCAGGAAGCAGGGCAGTTCGAACGTACCCTGATCGTCGCTGAAGAAGGCGGTTATGTGGCGTATAACGAGGGCTGTACCGCACCGCAGTTCGACACAAATCAGCTTCATGCAGCGGTGGTTGAACTTGTTGCTATGGACGATGCCGAGATCAAGTACTCGACGGTGCAGAACTGGTACGCGGGCGACGAGAACGGCAAGGGCGGGATCTTTAACTTTGTGACAAAGCGTGGTGCGTGTCGCGGTGTGCGGTCGAAAATTTCGTGGACGCAGGTTGAGACAGGCAGTGCGATCACTTGGAAGTATCCGAGCGTAATATTGCAGGGCGACAATTCGATAGGTGAATTCTACTCCGTCGCCCTCACCAACAACGCCCAGATCGCCGACACCGGGACCAAGATGATCCATCTCGGCAAAAACACAAAATCGACGATCATTTCAAAAGGCATCTCGGCCGGAAAGTCGAACAACTCATACCGCGGCCTCGTCAAAATAATGCCGAAAGCCGAAGGTGCGCGTAACTACACGCAATGCGACTCAATGCTCATCGGCGGCAAGTCCGAGGCGAACACGTTCCCCTACATCGAGGTAATGAACAACACCGCCCGCGTCGAACACGAGGCCACAACCTCAAAGATCAGCGAGGACCAGCTGTTTTATTTGCAGCAACGAGGCATCGGTCAGGAAGACGCCGTCTCGCTGATCATCAACGGCTTTTGTAAAGAAGTATTTCGCGAACTGCCGATGGAGTACGCGGTCGAGGCAACGAAGTTGTTGGGGTTGAAGCTTGAAGGAAGCGTTGGGTAAGTCAGAACCGGGAGCGATAGCGACTGGGTTCTTATGGTTGGAATGAAAGAAAAGACTCCGCAAGAAAAGAAAGCCTTGAGTTACGCGAAGGATCGTCGGAACGCGTACGGAGCGAATGATAAAGCTTCTCGAAACTCGATCCCGAAAAGAAAGGCCGGAGTGAACCGGACTTTCAGGAGAGACATTTCAGAAGTGCTGAATGTGGTCTCGGGGACAATAGATCTCGAAGTGGCTGATGAGGTCGATCACCGCGTTCGTAGTGTAAAGCGAGCCGATTGGAAGAAGTTTCCGGACAGGCCGCTGGGTGAGATCGTTGAAGAGAACTTAGAAAATCGGGGTATTCACGCAGGTCAAGGTAAGTCTGCTTTGAAAGCTGTTCGGGAATTCATCGAGAACCTTGAAATTGAGGTAGAGCAAATTGAGCCGGACAAATGGGTTGCTACAGCTTCAGCCTATCCTTGGATAGTCGCAACCGCAGTAAGTAGGCTGCGAGCCGTTGAGAAACTTCAACATATCATGACCGTTGCGAAACGGAATGATCAGGGAGCGGATATTAGGATTCAGATAGACGGCGAGTTTATCACGCCAACATTAGCGAAATGAAAGTAATCCAACCACCCAACCAACTCCAACCAAAAGGCCATTACTCGCCCGGTATCGAACATAACGGCTTGATCTATGTTTCGGGGCAGCTGCCGATGTCGCTGGATACGCGTGAGCCTTTTACGGGTGACATTGACGCACAGACGGAGCTTGCTTTGCGGAATGTGGAGGCGGTTTTGCACGCGGCGGGTAGCGATCTGAATCACGTTTTGCAGATGACGATCTATGTTTCCGACATGGAATTGTGGGGAGCGGTGAACGCAGCCTACGCACGTGTGATGGGCGATCATCGTCCGGCGAGAGCGATCGTGCCGGTGAAGGATTTGCACTTCGGGACGAAGATCGAAATCCAGGCGGTCGCGGCGGTCGGAGATTAGACCTCCTGCGGCTTGCCGCTCTATTTGCGGTGAAGCTCTGCTTCACCGGGTGTGTGGGTGATAGTTCTTGCGGCTATGCCGCCGGTTCGTTTGTGATAGTTGGGTGGCGGCATAGCCGCCGCCAGTCTTAAGCTTAACGGAAAAGCAGAGCTTTTCCGCAAATAGAGCGGCAAAGCCGCGAAGAACGATGAAGATATTTAGGCTTGTTACACTTCTGATCGCGTTGGTTACTCTTGGTAGTTTCCAGATCAGCGCACAGGCAAAGCGCTCGGTCGTGTCGCCCGATGCTCCGAAGGCAATTGGGCCGTATTCGCAGGCGATCATTGCTAATGGATTTATCTTTACCGCGGGGCAAGTTGGTGCCGATCCGAAAACTGGAACGCTAGTCGAAGGCGGGATCGAGGCTCAGACGGAGCAGGTTTTGAAGAATATCGAGGCCGTCTTGAAAGCATCGGGCAGCAGTCTCGATGATGTCGTTAAAACAACCGTTTTTCTCGCCGATCTGAACGATTTTGCGAAGATGAATGAGGTTTACGCAAAGCGGTTTAAGATGCCGTTCCCGGCTCGCTCGACGGTACAGGTCGCTCGTCTGCCGCGAGATGCGAAGATCGAGATCGAAGCGGTTGCGGTTCACAGGGACAAGCCACAGAGCACACCGAGATCTCAGAGATAATGGCTCAGTGTTCTCCGTGAACTCTGTGGCAAATGTATATGCAATTTTACGGAGTCGATTGGGTCGCCACAGTAGCGGGTTTGACGGGCGTTTATCTGATCGGGAGCAAAAACAAATACGGCTTTCTGATAATGATGATCGCGAGTCTTAGTTGGATGACGGTTGGTTTTATAATCGGGAGTTTGGCGTTGATCCTTGGGAGTACGGTTTTCTTTTCGCTGCATGTACGCGGTTGGGTCAAGTGGAAAAAGGAAGCACGAATAGAGGCTGATTCGATGTTATGAGATTAGATATCTTTCAGGTTGATGCTTTTACAAGTAAGCCTTTCGGTGGCAATCCGGCGGCGGTCGTGCCGCTCGATGCTTGGCTGGCGAATGAGGTGATGCTCAATATTGCAGCCGAGAATAACCTCGCGGAAACTGCGTTTTTCGTGAAAAGCGGCGAGAGATATGAGATCCGCTGGTTTACGCCAAAGGTCGAGGTGAATCTTTGCGGGCACGCGACTTTGGCGACATCGCACGTGATATTTAACGAGCTTAAGCTTGAGGAGAGCGGGATCAAATTCTTCTCGGACCGCAGCGGTGATCTTGGTGTGACGAAAGAGGGCGAACGGCTCGTACTCGATTTTCCGGCATATCCGATGAAGGAGATCGAGCCGATTCAGATGCTCGTCGAGGCTGAGGTTCCGCCGCTCAAATACTGGGAATCGCAGGGCAGTATGCTCTTCCTGTTGCTGGAAGATCAGAAGGCGGTCGAAACCCTGGAGCCAGACATGCCGGATGTGCTGAAGTTACCGTATGACGAAGTGATCGTCACCGCGAAAGGCGATGATTGCGATTTTGCTTCGCGAATGTTCGCCCCGCGGATCGGTATTCCCGAAGATCCGGTAACGGGAGCGATACACTGTTCGTTGATACCGTATTGGGCGAACGAGTTGGGCAAGACCGAGCTTTTCGCACGTCAGGTATCAGCTCGCGGCGGTGAATTGTATTGCGAGCTAGTCGACGATCGCGTCAAGATCGGCGGGCACGCGGTGCTCTATATGAAAGGTGAGATCTATGTCGGAACCGGGAATGAAATTGGCATCGGAGCTTGATGCCGTAACGGTCCGGCTGGGGAGCGAGGCCGACTCCGCGGCGATCGCGGCAGTTTTGTTCGCCGCGTTTTCGCAATTTGAGCGCGACTACACGCCGGAGTCATTTGCGATCGTCACGCCCACAGCCGATCAGATTGTGACGCGATTCGCGGAAGGGCCGTTATGGGTTGCGGAACGTGATGGTGTAATCGTCGGAACGGTTTCGGTGACGACCGAGCCTGAGGGAATGTACATCCGCAGCATGGCCGTTCATCCCGAGGCTCAGGGAGCTGGCGTCGGCCACAAATTGCTCGATGCGGTTGACGAGTATTTTCAGTTGAGCGAACTAGACCGGATCTTTTTGTACACGACCTACTTTGTTCCGGGCGCGAAGGAAATGTACGAAAAGCACGGTTTCAAATGGGTCCGCGACACGGCTGCCGACGAATGGTACGGCACGCCGGGCCTGGAGATGGAGAAGTTTTTGTCAGTACCGCGAGCAGTAGCGACCGGGGAAATATAAATATGTTGTTAGAAGTAAAAGATCTACACGCCGGTATCGAAGGCAAGGAGATCCTGAAGGGCCTGAATCTTCAGGTCAAAAAGGGCGAGGTTCACGCGATCATGGGTCCGAATGGGTCGGGCAAATCGACTTTGTCAAAGGTTCTGGCCGGTCACCCGACCTACGAGGTGATCTCGGGCGAGGTGCTCTATGAGGGCAAAAATCTGCTCGAACTCGAACCCGACGAACGCGCCCGCGAAGGCGTCTTCATGGCATTCCAATATCCGGTCGAGATACCGGGCGTGTCGAATTCGCAGTTTCTCCGCCTCGCCTATAACGAGAAGATGAAGCATCTCGGCGAAGAAGAACTCGATCCGCTCGAATTCAACGACTACCTGAAGGAGAAAGCCAAGGTCGTCGAGATGAGCAGCGAATTCTTTAAGCGTTCGGTCAACGAAGGTTTTTCCGGCGGTGAGAAGAAACGCAACGAGATACTACAGATGGCCGTGCTTCAGCCGAAGCTTGCCGTGCTCGACGAGACCGATTCCGGCCTCGATATCGATGCCCTTCGCATCGTCGCCGAGGGCGTGAATACGCTGCGAAGCGCCGATAACGCGATCATTCTTGTTACGCACTATCAGCGGCTGTTGAACTTCATTGTCCCCGATGTGGTCCATGTCTTGGCAAATGGCCGGATCGTCAAGGAAGGCGGGAAGGAACTTGCTTTCGAGCTCGAAGAGAAAGGCTACGATTGGGTTAAAGCG
>JANNWQ010000030.1:0-2017 GCA_031408595.1 Acidobacteriota bacterium
TAGCTTTCGGAAAACTGCCAATTTTGCCGCCACTGGGTGACATCATGACCAATTTCAAAGCCAAAGCGATAGGTATCCGACAGATCGGCACCCGCCAGATACCGAAACGCCGGGTGATAGCGCATCATGAACCCAATGACAGACCGCTGTGCCACCGGGGCGGCGGCATCCGCGATCAGGGCCAGATCACCCGACCGGAACGCCAGTGGTTTTTCCACATAAAAAGGCACATCAGCGGCGGCGCAGGCCGCGATCAGCTCCAGCCGGATTTGCGTGGCGGTGGCGATGACCACGCCCTGAACATCCCCCATTGCCAGACGGGTCGCCAGCAGTTCCGCAGAATACCCGCGCCACGCGATCAGGTCTGCCGTGACCCCCAGCGCACCCAGATTTTCCGCATGCCTGCGCCCGATAGACCCCGCGCCAATCACCAAAATCCGCATCTGCGCCATCGTCGTCAACCGTCAAAGCCGGGGCGCTGGCTCCAGCCCCATGCATCCGCAATCATCTGTGGCAAGGTAGACCGGGACGGCGTCCAGCCCAGTTCCACCCGTGCGCGTTCAGACCCTGAAACCAAAGCCGCCGCATCGCCCGCCCGCCGTGCGCCTTCGGTGATTTTGACCGCCCGGTTGGTGACGCCGCGCGCGTGATCAATCACCTCACGCACCGAAAAGCCGCGCCCGGTGCCCAGATTGAACACCCGGTTTCCGCGCCCATCCAGCAACCAGCGCAGGCCAAGGACATGCGCTTCAACCAAATCCATGACATGCACGTAATCGCGGATGCAGGTGCCATCGCGGGTCGCATAATCGGTGCCATAAACCGTCAACTTGGGCCGTGTGCCGGAAATGGTTTCCAGCATCAGGGGTATAAGATGTGTCTCGGGCCGGTGCTGTTCGCCAACCTCGCCGTCCGGGTCGGCACCTGCGACATTGAAATAGCGGAATATCACATGGTTCAGCCCATGACTTTCGCCGAAATTGGCCAGCATATCCTCGATTGCGCGCTTGGTTGCACCATAAGCGTTGATCGGCCGCTGCGGGGTTTCTTCATCAAGATGCATGCCGTCAGGGTTGCCATAAACAGCGCAGGTCGATGAAAAGACCACGTTTTTCACGCCTGCGTCAAGGGCCGCCTCGATCAGATTAAGTGTGCCCCCTACATTTACCCGCCAATATCGCCCGGGATCGCGAGACGCTTCGCCAACCAGGGCAAGCGCCGCGAAATGCATCACCGCCACCGGCTTGTATGTGGCAAAGGCCGCATCAAGGGCCGCGCGGTCCAGCAAATCCCCCTGCACAAAGGGTCCATACTTCACCGCATCACGCCAACCGGTTGCCAGATTGTCAAACGCCACCGGCACATAGCCCTCTGCCGCCAAAACCTTGCAGGCATGCGCGCCAATATAGCCAGCACCCCCGGTTACCAGCACATGTTTCGCCAAAATCTGCCCTGCCCCGATATCAAATCCCCTGCCGGAATAATCGGATTGCAGGGGAATGTCGAACCCACTTTCGCGGGAGCGTCACATTCGGGAAACGTGGGCCTGCATCCGGTTGCAAGAATGTCGCGCCAATCCGCAGAAAACGGCCGCTTTACCGTCAATTGAAAATTAAGGCTGTCGCCGCAGGATGACCCGAAGTTCGCGCGAATCCCGCGTTGCGTGGCGAGCTGACCCAACTTATTGAGGATGCAGATGTTCTATCAGACACTGGTCGCTTTGTTTGCACGCTACGTCGGTGTGCATCAGCAGCTGACGATACCCGGTCCGTCGTTGCATGGGCAGACCGCCGACCTGTTGGGCCATGTCGACCGGGTAACTGTGCACGGCCAACGCCTACGGATCGAGGGCTGGGCAGATGCGCAGCACGTTGTCCTTTGCCATGCGGGCCTGCGACAGGACGTGATACCAAATTTGCCAAGGCAAGATGTAAATGCGGCCCATCCGGGCTTGCGCCGTTCCAATTGCGGCTTCGCATTTGACCTTGCACTGGGGGCAGGTCCGGCAACGTTGACG